>DAISWT010000162.1:5174-6279 GCA_036826235.1 Acidobacteriota bacterium
AGGTCGAACGGCGTCGAGCCGATCTCGAAATCCACGGACTCCGCCTGCAGGCCCGGAAGCGCCGGCGCCTCCTGGACACCGCTCTGCAGGACGAACATCACCTGGAACAGCGGGTGCACGGAGGGATCGCGCTCCGGTCGGAGCGCCTCGACGACTTTCTCGAACGGCAGATCCTGCCGGGCCAGGGACTCGAGAGTGGTCCTCCGCACGCGCCGCAGCAGCTCGGCGAAGGTCGGGTCGTCCGACAGATCGCCGCGCAGAACGAGGCTGTTGACGAACACACCGACGAGAGACTCGGTCTCGAGACGGGTGCGTCCGGCGACCGGCGTTCCGACGCACAGATCGTCCTGTCCGGTCAGGCGCCACAGGAGCGCCTGAAACGTCGCCAGGAGAACCGTGAACGGTGTCGTGTTTTCGCGTCGCGCCAGCTCCTTCAGGCGCAGGGCGTGGTCGGCCGGGACGACGAACGCGACCCGCGCGCCGCCGAAGGTCGGCGCCGGCGGGCGCGGG
Source organism: Acidobacteriota bacterium (assembly GCA_036826235.1). Taxonomy (GTDB): domain Bacteria; phylum Acidobacteriota; class Polarisedimenticolia; order Gp22-AA2; family Gp22-AA2; genus Gp22-AA3. The sequence goes on from DAISWT010000162.1 coordinate 5,685, forward strand.
CGATCGAGCGGCAGACCGAGAACGGGCGGGGCGCCCTGCAGCTGCCGCCGCCAGAACTCCAGGAGTCGCTGCGGCTCGTCCCCCTGGAGCCAGAGTCTCTGCCAGTACGCGAAGTCCGCGTACTGCAGCGTCGGATCGGGCAGGGGCGACGGGCGGCCGCAGGAGAAGGCGCCGTACAGAACGGCCAGCTCGCGATCGAGCTGACCGATCGACCAGCCGTCGCCGACGATGTGGTGCATCGCCAGGACGAGGACGTGGTCGTGGTCCGAGAGGCGCAGGAGGACGACGCGCACGAGCGGGCCGCGCTCCAGGTCGAACGGGCGGCGGGCCTCCGCCGCCACGCGGCGCCCGATCTCCTCCACCTGACGATCCGCCGTAACGGCGGCGCAATCAACGACCGGCACCTTCATCGCCGGAGACGAGGCGACGATCTGGATCGGTCCCTCCGGCGTCTCGGTGAAGGTCGTCCTGAGGATTTCGTGGCGCCTGACGATCTCGTCCAGGGCGCGCTCGAGCGCCGCTTGGTCGAGCCGGCCGCGCAGCCTCACGGCGCGCGCCATGTTGTAGGTCGGCGCGCCGGGGGCGAGCCGATCCA
>DAISWT010000163.1:0-6271 GCA_036826235.1 Acidobacteriota bacterium
GAAGTCGGCGATGCGTGCTGCCGAGCTGACCGCGCAGCTCCTGACCTTCAGCCGCCGGGCCACGACCCACCCGGCGCCGGCGGACCTGAATCAGACCGTGACGCGCGTGGTCGAGAGGCTGCGCCCGAAGCTGCCGCCGTTCATCGAGCTCGACTTCCAGGGTGCTCCCGACCTGTGGACCGCCGCTGCCGACGCCGCGCAGGTGGAGCAGATGCTGCTGCAGCTGTGCGCCAACGCCCGGGAGGCGATGCCCCGGGGCGGCCGCCTGCTCATCTCGACCGCCAACCGGACGGTGACCGCCTCCGAGTGTCAGACGAACCTGGAAGCCAGGCCCGGCCGTTTCGTAGTCCTGACCATCCGGGACACGGGCCGGGGCATCGACCCCGCCATCCTGCCGCGGGTGTTCGAGCCGTTCTTCACCACCAAGGGGCTCGGGCAGGGGGCCGGCATGGGCCTGGCGATGGTGCACGGGGCGGTGAAGGGGCACGACGGCTGGACCGAGGCGACGAGCGAGCCCGGACGCGGGGCGTGCTTCGCCATGCATTTCCCGGTGTGGGACGCGGCGGCGGCCGCCGCCCGGATCGCCACCGAATCGCCATCGGACCTGCTGGAGCGCCTCAGAGGTGTCGTGGCCCCGCAGCGCCGGCCGGCGGCCGCTCCCGCAGCGCCGGCCGCCAAAGGCCCGCCGCCGACGGTGCTGGTGGTGGACGACGAGTCGACCGTGCTGGCGCTCACCCGGGACATCCTGGAGATGCATGGCTACAACGTGCTCACCGCGCGCAATGGCGAGGAGGCCGTGCGCGTGTACGGCGAGCATCCCGACAGCATCCACCTCGTGCTGCTCGATCTGACCATGCCGGTGATGGGCGGGCGCGAGTGTTTCAGGCGCCTGAAGACGCTCGACCCTCGCGTCCGCGTCCTGGTCAGCAGCGGCTTCTCGGCGGAGAGCACCGCCGCCGAGATGATGCGGGACGGGGCCCTGGCCTACGTCCAGAAGCCGTACGACATCGACGGCCTGGCGCGCATCGTACGGCAGGCGCTCGAGGCCTCGCCGGGGCTGGTGGCCACGCAACCCAATTGATCGCCGCCTGGTGCCCGACCTGTACGACGACGTCGACATCGGTACCCAGGTGCATAGACGGTATGCGTCCGGGGCCCCCGCCTCATACGGCCTATGAGAGGCTGCCGCGGCCGCGGCCCGCCACCGCCGCGCCTCGGTCCGTAAAAACCCGCAAATCCGGGCACCACGCGTCGACGAGAGCAGGGACACCTCACGCGCCGGCACCTGGCGCGGCCCTTGCAACTCGGCGGCCACCGAGTCCTGCTGAGAATCGAGCCGACTCGAGGAGTGGTGACAACGTGAAGCGTCGCGCGATTTTCCTGCTGGGATTTCTGCTGGCCGTGCTGCCCTGGCGATCCGCCGCCTGGGCCCAGGGCTGAGTCCTCATCCGCCAAAACGCGCCCGTGTTCGGCGCGTCCGCCGATCCTTACCTGCAAAGAGGGGAATGGCTGTTCGGGACCGCCGCGCGCGGTCTGCGCTCGCACGATCACTACAACGGCACGGTCGAGCAGGTGCAGAGGCAGGACAACCGGACCTACGTCATCAACAAGCAGTACGCTCTCGATCTTTCCGGCGCCTACGCGGTGACGCGCCGTTTCAGCCTGGCGCTGGCGATGCCAATCGTGCGCGCCTCCTGGTCGATCCCTCTACCCGTCACCTCGACCGGAGAGCGCAGCGAGCAGAACGCCCAGGGTCTCGGTGACGTGACCGTCACCGGCCGCTACTGGATGTTCAATCCGGAGGTCCACCAGCGAGGCAATCTCTCCCTGGGACTCGGTCTCAAGGCGCCGACGGGGAAGTATGACGTGACCGACACCTACCCCGACCGCACCGGGACCAACCCGCAGGACAAGGCTGTGGATCAGTCGATCCAGCTGGGGGATGGTGGCTGGGGGGCGGTGGTCGAGATCAACGGCTTCAAGAGAATCGGACGCTTCTCGTACTACGGCAGCGGCACCTATCTAATCAATCCGCGCGACACGAACGGGACGCCCTCGCTGGTCGTCGGGCTTTCTCCAGGGGGCGTCATCACTCCGGCCCAGCAGCCGCGGGCGGAGAACTCCGTGCCGGATCAGTACGTCCTGCGCACCGGCCTGGCCTTCGCCCTGGGGAAGAGCCCGTTCGCCGCGGCCCTGGGGTTCCGGATGGAGGGGTTGCCGCGCTACGACCTCATCGGCGACAGCCACGGCTTCCGCCGCCCGGGCTACGAGACGTTCGCCGAGCCCGGCGTCTACTACTCACGCGGTGGCGACACCTGGTCGCTCAACGTCCCGATCGCCTTGAAACGCAACCGCCGCCCCGATCCGTACACCGGCAACCTGGGTGACGCGACTTTCCCGAACCATATCTACCTGGTCTCGTTCACGCACCGCTTCGGGGCGACGGCAGGGGCGCCGCCGTCGAACGACAGCTCCGGGTCGGGGCCGGCCCCGGGGGCCGGGGCGGCCGAGGCGTGCGCCCAGCCGTCGTTTGACTCGTCGCCGGGGGCGCCCTAAGATGGGGGCCTCGATTGGATTCAATCCAGGACCGCCCCGTGCGACACGGCGAGCGGCGGCCGCCACGGGGGCGCACCCCAAAGCCACATGGAGGTTCCCATGATGAAGAGGTTCGCTGCCATTCTCGCCGTGATGGTGCTCGTCGCTCTTTCGGCCGCCGCCGCCTGCGACAAGGACAAGAACGCCAAGACCCAGGCCGCCGTATCCGACCAGCCGGCCGGCGCTCGCGAGATCGCCCTCACCGGCTACCTGACCGATTCCTACTGCGGCGCCGCCAATGCCAACGCGAACGGCAAGGGCTGCGCCCTGCATTGCATGAAGAAGGGCGCGAAGGTGCAGCTCTACGCGAACGACAAGCTGTACACCCTGGACAAGACAAGCATCGCGGAGGGCCAGATCGGAGTGCCGGTGAAGGTCACGGGCACACTCGACGAGGGAACAGGCACCATCAAGGTCGCCTCGATCGAGGCCATCAAGCAGGGCTGAGCGCCCGAGGTTGATCCGGCAGGACCCGAGGGGCCGCGGCAGCGCGGCCCCTTCTCTTTGTGGGCGGCGACACGCGCCCCGTCGCCACCCGGATTCTACCGTCCGGAACTCGGGCCAAGGTGCGGTGCCGCCAGCGTGCGCTATATTGGACGCGTGAGCATGGCGGCGGGCGGCGGGCGGGGCGACGTCCCGGCCAGGCGGGCGGCGGGAGCGGGATGGAGCCCGGGGGTCGGATGGTTGACCGCGGTCGCCGCAGCGGCGGCGGTCGCGATCAATCTCGCAGGGCTGGGGGCGATCGCCGTGGCGCAGCGCGGCGTCGCCGAGGAGGCGCAGAGATTGTTGCGACTGGAGACCGAGGCCCGGGCCGGGGCGCTCGAGAGCACGCTCGCCTCGACACGTGCCGACCTGGCGTTCCTGACCGGATCGCCGATCTTCTTCGGGCTGGAGTCTGCTCTGCGGTCGCGCGATCCGCGCGAGGCGCGCTGGAGGCGCCTGGAAGCGGAGGGGGCGCTGCTTCTCTTCCTGCGGGGCCATCCGGAGGCGGCCCGCTTGGCGGCGCGCTCCGATAAGGGCGCGGTCCTCGTGGCCGCAGGCCGCCGCGGTGGAGTACCGGTCCTGTGGAAGCCGGCCGACGTGGAGGCGACGAGTGAGTCGGAAGCGTCGGATGCCGTTCCCCCGGACGTCGGGTCGTCCGCGGGCCGGGCCATTACCGGACGATTCGAGTTCACCACGGGCGTGCGCAAGGTATCGGGAGCCGTGACCCTGGAGGCCACCCTGGATTCGCAGCGGCTCCTGGCGCAGAACCGTGCGACGGAGGACCGGTCGCGCGCCTGCGTCCTGCTCGACGGAGCTGGCGCGACCTTTGCTGCGGATGCCGGCGCGCGGGTGACGGCGCCCGGGGCGTCGCGTCCCCTCGCTCCGACCGGGATCCGTGAGGACCGGGGCGCGGGGTTCTTGCGCGCCGAGGCGCCGGTGCGGACCGAGAGCTGGTCCGCCCCTTCGCCGTGGCTCCTCGCCTGCGCCGAGCGACGGGGACCGGCTGTGGCCCTGCTCGAGCCGCTCGCAATGCGCTACCGTATGACGCTCATCCTGAACCTCGCCGTCATGAGCCTGGCCCTTCTGCTCGGGACGTTCGCGGTGCAGCAGGCGCGCCGCCGCCAGGTGCTGGAGGCGGCGGCCCGGGAAGAGGCGCGGGTGCGCGATCTGGAGCGCCAGCTCTTCCACACCGAGCGGCTGAGCACGGTCGGCCGCCTGGCCGCCGGTATGGCGCACGAAATCAACAATCCCCTCGAGGGGATGTCGAATTATCTCGGCCTGGCGCGCGGCGACTTGGCGCGCAGCGACACCGCCTCGGCGCTGCGCCGCCTCGAAGGGGCCCAGGAGGGGCTGAGACGGGCCGGCGACATCGTGCGCCAGGTGCTGCAGCTTGCGGATCCGGCGACGGCGCCGCGCATCGTGCTCGACCTGAACGCGGTGCTGCGCCAGACGGTCGAGTTCGTCCGTTCCCGGACCGAATTCGCATCGTTCCGCTTCGAGGTCGATTTGTCCCCCGAGCCGCTCGGCGTGCAGGGCAGCCAGGCGCTCCTCGGCCAGGTCGTTCTGAATCTCCTCCTGAACGCCTGCGAGGCGCAGCCGCCGGGAGGCGAGGTGCGGGTCAGCGCCCGGCGCGACGGGGAGCGGGTGATCGCCGAGATCGCCGACCGCGGGCCTGGAGTGCCGGCGGCCGACAGCGCCCGCATCTTCGAGCCGTTTTTTTCGACCAAACAGTCGACCGGTCTGGGCCTGTCGATCTGCTACTCGATCGTGACGCAGCACGGCGGCGACCTGGCCGTGCTGGATCGGCCCGGTGGCGGGGCGATCTTCCGGATGCGCTTCCCGGCCGCGGATGGGCGCGTGGCTTGAGAGAGGGTCGCAGGATGGCGGAGAAGAAGCCGGCTCGCGGGCGCGTCCTGATCGTGGAGGACGAGGCCTATGTGCGCGCCTCGCTGGGCGAGCTCCTGGGCGAGCGCGGCTTCGACGTGGATCTGGCGGAGGACGTCACGACCGCCATCGCGTCGCTGTCCCGGTCGCCCGTGGACGTGGTCCTGACCGATCTCAGGCTGCCGGGCGCCGACGGGCAGGACCTGGTGAAGCGGATGCAGGCGGCCTATCCTCAAGTGCCGGTCGTCGTGCTGACCGGTCAAGGCACCATCGCCTCGGCGGTCGCCTGCATCAAGGCCGGGGCGAGCGACTACATTTTGAAGCCGGCCGACCCCGAGGCTCTCGAAGTCGCGCTGGACCGGGCGCTCGCCAACCGCGCCCTGCAGCGCGAGGTGGACTACCTGCGGCGCGGCGAGGAGTCTTCCGATGACGCACCGGTCGGGGTCTCGCCGTCCTGGGTGGCCGTGATGGAGACCGTGCGCTCCGTGGCGGCCAGCGACGCGACCGTCCTGCTCCTGGGGGAGTCGGGGACGGGGAAGGAGCTGGTCGCGCGGCTCATCCACCGGCTGAGCCGGCGATCCAGGGGCCCCTACGTACGGGTCAATTGCGCGGCGATCCCCCTGGAGATGTGGGAGAGCGAGTTCTTCGGCCATCGGAAGGGCTCGTTCACCGGCGCCGCCGGTGACCGCGAGGGTCGTTTCCGCCTGGCCCACAGGGGGACCCTGTTCATGGACGAGATCGCCGACATGCCTCTGCCTGCGCAGGCGAAGATCCTGCGGGTCCTTCAGGACGGCGAGTTCGATCGGCTCGGTGACGAGCAGCCGACGCGCGTGGATGTCCGGATCGTCGCGGCGACCAACAGCGACATTGACGCCGCCGTCGCCGAGAGACGCTTCCGTCACGACCTGTTCTACCGGCTCGACGTCGTGCGCATCGCGCTGCCGCCGCTGCGCGCGCGCCAGGAGGATGTTCCGCTCCTCGCCGGGCGTTTCGTCCGGGAGATCGCGGCGCGGCTCGGGCAGCCGGCTCCGGAGATCGCCAAGGATGTCATGGACGATCTCGTGGCTTACTCCTGGCCGGGAAACGTGCGGGAGCTGCGCAACGTGCTGGAGCGGGCGCTCATCCTGAGCCCCGGAGTGGCCCTGGCATCTCTCGACCTGCCCCCGGTCGCCGGCCTGGCCGTCCCCCCGCCCTCCGCCGCGGAGTCGGCGGACGATCTCAACATCCGGACCGCGCTGGCGCGCCGCGAGAAGGAGTCACTCATCGAGGCGCTGCGGCGCGCCCGGGGCGTGCGCAAGGAGGCGGCGCG
>DAISWT010000164.1:0-6267 GCA_036826235.1 Acidobacteriota bacterium
CCCGACTGCGGCTACGCCGGCGAGGCAACCGTCTGGTACGCTTTCACGCCGTCCAGGAACCTGACGGTCGACGTGGACACGCTCGGCAGCGGCACCCTCTATACGACCCTGGGGGCCTTCACCGGCGCGCGCGGGGCCCTGGCCCTCGTGGCGTGCCGCTCGCAGGGGCTGATCAGCTTTCAGGCGAGCGCCGGCGTGACCTATTACCTGATGGCGGGAACTTCCGTGACTGGAGTGCCTCTCGTCGTCTCGGTCCACGTCTCGCCTCCCCTGGCCCGAAACGACGACTTCGACTCGGCCACGGTCATCGAAGAGCTGCCGTTCAGCGACCGCGTGAATACGCTGCACGCGACCACGGCCGCCGACGATCCGCGCTTCGCGTCCTATCCCTGCACCTACGCCGCCTACACCGTCTGGTACGCCTTCACGCCCCCGACCGATGTGCGTATCGTGGCGGACACCATCGGCAGCGACTTCCGTCCGACCCTCGCCGCCTTCACCGGCGCTCGCGGCTCGTTGCAGAGTGTCGCTTGCGACAACTCGCTCGACGGCCATCAACCTCGCATCTCCTTCGCCGCCTTCGCAGGGACGACCTATTACTTCATGATCGGCTCCCTGAACGAGTACTTCCCGGGAGGAAACCTGGTCTTCAATGTTCGCGGGCTGCCGCCGCTCCAGATCACGATCGGGCTGGATCCGGGCGGGACGGTGAATCGCCCACGTGGCATTGCCACGATCGGCGGCAGCGCCACCTGCTCGCGGCCGATCGCCTTCGATCTCTCCGTCCTCCTGGAACAGTTGGTCGGGCGGGGCGTGGGTGGTGTGGCCGTGGTCCATGTGTCCTGCGCCGCCGAGACGCGCTGGAGCGCCATCGTTTCGCCGATCGCGGGTACGTTCCACGCGGGACCGGCGCGGGTCACGGCGAGCGCCAACGCGTTCGACCCGGATACCGGCGAGTCTTTCCTGGCAACGACGATTGTCGATGTCACGCTGAAACCGCGCCCGGGCAGGCAGCCCCGGGGGACGCGAACGACGGAATAGTCAGAAGGACTCGCATGCTTCGAGGACCCCTCGTCGCCACCGGACGGACGTCGTGCGTCGGCGTGGCGATCCTGCTGATCGCGGCCCTCCCCGCCGCGGCGCAGACGGTCAACGACCCCGGGCTGCAGGTCGAGGTCGTCGCCGGCGGCCTGTCGCAGCCGACGACGATGGCGTTCATCGGGGACGGCGACATCCTGGTGCTGCAGAAGGCGAACGGGCAGGTGCGCCGGATCATCGGCGGCGTCGTGCAGCCCGTCCCGGCCCTGGACGTGGCCGTGGACTCCGTCAACGAGCGCGGGCTGCTCGGCATCGCTCTTGATCCCGATTTCCCGGTCGACCGGCGCGTCTTCCTTTATTACACGGAGAGCTCAACCGGGGCGGACACGGCGGGCTCCCCCACCCCGCTTGGGAACCGCGTCTATCGCTATACCTGGGACGGGACGGCGCTGGTCAGCCCGGTCCTCGTCCTCGACCTGCCGGTCACCCCCGGCCCGAACCACAACGGCGGCGTCCTCGCCTTCGGGCCGGACGGCAATCTGTACGCCGTCAACGGCGACCTCAACCGCAGCGGCATGCTGCAGAATTTTCCCGCGGGCCCCGGACCCGACGACACCGGCGTGATCTTCCGTGTGGACACGAACGGGGCGGGGCTCTCCGACAATCCCTACTTCAACCCGCTCGTCCCCTCCGACCCGATGAACCGGTACTACGCCTACGGCGTGCGCAACTCCTTCGGTTTGGCGTTCGACCCGATCACCGGGGCCCTCTGGGACACTGAGAACGGCCCGGAGACATACGACGAGGTGAATCGGGTCGTCCCCGGCTTCAACAGCGGCTGGGTGCCGATCATGGGCCCGGACGCGCGCGACCCGCAGGGACAGGGCGACCTCTGGGTCGCCCCGGGCTCTGTCTACAGCGATCCGGAATTCTCCTGGCAGGTCCCGATCGCCCCCACCGCGCTTGCCTTCGCGGCGAGCCCGGTCGTGGGGTGCGGCCAAGTGCGCAACCTTCTGGTGGGAGACAACAACTGCGGCCAGATCTACCGCTTCGTGCCGAACGCGGCGCGCGACGGCCTGACGTTCACCTCCCCGGCTCTCCAAGACCTGGTCGCGGACAACAGCGCGGCGGTCTGCTCCGCGGAGATGACCGAGATCGTCTTCGGGGCCGGGTTCGGCGTGATCACCGATCTCGAGAACGGACCGGACGGAAGACTGTACGTCGTGTCGCTGACCCAGGGGACCGTGTACCGCATCGGCCCCAAGACCGGCGCCTTCCAGGACGCCGACGGTGACGGGGCCGGCGACGCGTGCGACTGCGCCCCCTCGGACGCCGGGGCCTACGGCGCGCCCGTCGCGGTGCCGCGCCTGCGCGCCGCGAGCGCCGCGCCGACGACGATCAGCTGGGACTCGCAGGCGGCCGCCGCCGGAACCGGCACCGCCTATACGACCGTGACGGGCGACCTCGTCGCCCTGAGGACGGATCGCGGCTTTCCCTCGGCGTGCACCCTTGCACAGGGATCCGCCGCCACGTCACTGACCGAGGCGCGCCCCGACCCGCCGGCAGGCTCGGGGTATTACTACCTGGTTCGTGCCGAGAACACCTGCGGCAACGGCACGTTCGGAGAAGCGGCTCTCGACGCGACCCTGCCGCCCGGCTGCCCGTGCAGCGGCCTCACCGGAGGCGCCATGATCAACTTCCGGATTGTGAACGAGTCGCTGACCGTCTGGGTGACGAATGGACCCTTCATCGACCGGGCCAAGCAGCTCCTCGCCACCGGCACGAGACAGATCCCGATCTTCGGCACCCTCCTCGACGGCCGGGCCTGCGACCCCCAGTGGACCTGGCACGTCGATCCCCAGAACGTCTCCTTCGCCGACGCCGCCATCGAGCTGTGCGACGGGCTGCCCTCTTACATCGAGGCGAACAAGGCGTACTGGCTGGGGACGGTGGGATCGTTCTGCCCGTGGTCGGCGGTCGTTACGGCGGTGGAAGACAGGCGATAACGATCGGTAGCCGCCCGAAGCGTTAGCGTCTGCGTCGCCAACATCTGCGCCACGCAACCATCGTGCTGCGGCGTCACCGGGGGTTCCACCTGCGTGGGGATGCTGGCAGGCGTCCGCGGCCGGACCTGTCCGTGAAATCAGGCGCGGACTCATCTCTCCCACTCGAACGGGAAGTATCCGCCGGCTTTCTTCGGATCGATCGTGACCCCGCACAGGGCGGCCGCGCGCGACAGCACGGGATCGCGGCCGGCGACGAGATCGTCGGCCGTCGGCAGGAGCACCTCGTCCGGCACGACGCCGACGTGCTCCAGGCTCTTGCCGTCCGGCATGATGATATCGGCGATCGTGATGCTCGAGGCAAAGCTGATCGCCGACCGGTCTCCTATCGAATGCGCGAACCGTCTGGACATCATGACGGCCCCCGCGGTCCGATCGCCGATGACCTTCGCCCGGCCCGAGATCTGCATCATCCGCGCGAATAACTCCGCCGCGGAGGCCGACTCGCTGTCGACCAGCACGACCACGGGACCCTCGAACAGATCGCCCGTCTGCCTGGCCACGATCGGCGGCATCCGAGCGCGGCTCTTGAGGTCGCCGATCTTGGTCTTGTCCTGCAGGAAACCACCTGCCATCCTCTCGAGCGTCTCGGTGGCGCCGCCGCCGTCACCGCGGAGATCGAGAACCAGAGAATGATATTTCCTGATCCGGCGCATCAGATTCCGGATCTCGTCGGAGGTCAGGTCGAACTGCGGCATTTTCCAGATCAGCAGACCGTCCTCAACTTCCTCGAATCGATGGCGCGTCAGATACGCCTCGTCTTCGAACTCCCTGATCTGGTCGCCCAGATCGAACGGTGAGTCGGATCGTCTGATCCTTTTTCGTTCCTGGATTTTGGCGGCCACCTCTATCCGGCGAGGCTCCTCCCCCGGGCTCTGGACGACCATCGGCAGTGTCGTGCGCGGAGCAAGAACCCGGTGGGCGTACGTGATCGCCCAGAGATTCTCCCGGACCGGCTCACGATCGTTGACCGAAATGACCCGATCGCCCTGCTTCAGGCCTTTCGCCTGGGCATCGCTTCCTTCCTGGACGGACGTCACATAGCAGCGGTCTCCAATCGCCTGCATCTGCCATCCGAACTGAAAGCGAGCCGATCTCTCGGGAGGGATGAAGAAGGTATGCGAATCGTCCAGCTCGAGCAGGGGCAGCGAGATGACCCCCAGGAGTCGTGAAAGGGACTGCGCCTGATCGATCTTTCCGCTCGCCTCCTTGAAGACCTCATCCAGCTTCACGCCGTGGAAACTCTCGTCGTAGTAGTACTTGTCCAGGTCCTTCCTGATGATGCCGAGCATCATGCGCCCGCGCTCCTTCTCGAAGCGGCTGAGATCATCCGAGTGAGCCGGCGAAACGGGCGTGAGACAGAGCCCGGCAGCAAGGATCAGCAGGGGGAGGAAGGATCCGACAGAGGCTCGCATCGACCGGGTTGTCCGCGCAGGAAGGGCGCTCACGCCATGTTCCACCGCACTGAGGGGTTGACGCCAGTCAGCATCGCGACGCTGAGATGCTTGATTCTAATTCCGGTCGGGCCCTTTCCGTCAATCTCCGCGTTAACGAGGGGGTGCGCTTCACCACGCTCTGACGGAGACCGTCCCTGGCGTCGATCTCTGTATCGAAGCGGTTCTTCACACCAGTTGGATTGAGCCGTTCGACCCGGGGCGAAGAGTTGCCTCTGTCATGAACAGCCGCTCGTCGCGCCGCAGTTGAGACACTTGTAGCACGCCCCGTTCCTCACCATGATGCTGCCGCAGTCGGGGCAGGGGGGGGCGTCCTCATCGGGGCGGAAGGCGAACATGGAGCGGGATGGGTCGGAGCCGGCGGCACCGACAGAGCCGGGGCCAGGGTTGCCGGTCGTGGTGCCGCGCGGGCCCGGGGTCGTGGTGGACGGGCCGGTTGTGACGACGCGGCTGGTGGCGGTGGGGCCGGAGACGAGGCTGATCGGCACCGGGCCGACGGCGCGTGCGCCGGTGTCCGCCGCCGATGTCGTCCCCTCCTCCTTCACGTGCACGCCGATCGCCTGCTGCTGGTCCTTGGCCAGGAACTTCGAGGCGAGCCAGCGGAAGATGTAATCCACGATCGACTTGGCGATCGGGATCTCGGGATTGTTGGTGAAGCCCGAGGGCTCGAAGCGGACGTGGCTGAACTTGTCCACCAGGACCTGGAGCGGGACGCCGTACTGCAGCGCCATCGATACGGCGGTGGCGAAGCAGTCCATCAGGCCGGAGACGACGCTGCCTTCCTTGGCCATCACCAGGAAGATCTCGCCGGGCTGGCCGTCCTCGTACATGCCGACGGTGACGTAGCCGTCGTGGCCGGCGATGGAGAACTTGTGGGTGATGGCGCGGCGCTCGTCGGGGAGGCGGCGGCGGACGGCGCGCGGCTGGCCCTCGACGGTGACGCCGACGCCGGGGGCGGCCTCGACCTTCACCTTGGTCTGATCCTTGCTGGTCGAGAGCGGCTGGCTGCGCTTGCAGCCGTCGCGGTAGATGGCGACCGCCTTGAGGCCGAGCTTCCAGGACTGCAGGTACGCCTCGGCGATCTCGTCCACGGTGACGTCGGACGGCACGTTGACCGTCTTGGAGATGGCGCCGGAGATGAACGGCTGCACGCCGCCCATCATCTTGACGTGGCCCATGTACTGGATGCTGCGGCTGCCGCGGAGCGGCCGGAAGGCGCAGTCGAACACCGGCATGTGCTGATCCCTGAGGTGCGGCGCGCCCTCGATCGTCTCGTTCTCGTCGACGTACTCCATGATCTCTTTTACCTGAAGGTCAGAGTACCCGAGGCGCTTGAGCGCCTTCGGCACGGTCTGGTTGACGATCTTGAGCATGCCGCCGCCGACCAGCTTCTTGTACTTGATGAGCGCGATGTCCGGCTCGATGCCGGTGGTGTCGCAGTCCATCATGAAGGCGATGGTGCCGGTCGGGGCGATGACGGTCGCCTGGGCGTTGCGGATGCCGTTCTTCGCGCCCAGGTCGTACGCCTGGTCCCAGCACTCGCGCGCGGCGTTGTACAGGTCGAGCGGCACGTGCGCCGAGTCGATCTTGGCGACGTGCGAGCCATGCTTCTTGATCACCCTGAGGAACGGCTCGCGATTCTTCTCGTAGCCGTTGAACGGCCCCATGACCGCGGCGATGCGGGCCGACTCGACGTACGCCTGGCCGGTCAG
>DAISWT010000165.1:0-6253 GCA_036826235.1 Acidobacteriota bacterium
CCCCCTGCGGCCGCGCCGTCCGTCCCGGCCAGGCCCGCGGCCCGCGCGACCGCGCAGCCGCCGCCATCGTCCCTTCCTGCCCCGGCGCTGCCCGCCGGCGGCGCGTTCGTGGTGCCCGGCACGCTGGCGCAGGTCGCGGGCCGGGCCGGCGGGATCGAGCAGAAGCCGTTCGATCTGCAGTCACACATCGGTCGGGGGCGGCCGGTTGCCCTCCTGTTCTGGGCGCCCGGCTTTGGCGTGTCCGAGTCGGCCCTAGTGGCCCTGACGCACTACATCAGAGGGCAGGCGCCGCAGTATGAGATGTTCGCGATCGCCGGACGCCGCGAGGACCAGCGGGCCGAGATGCTGTGGGAGTCGTTCCTGATGCTCGACCTGCCGCCGGACCTGCCGCTGCTGGTGGACGACGGCTTCGCCGTCTCCAAGCAGCTCGAGGTGACGGATGTCCCGAACCTGGTCCTGATCGACGCCAAGGGCAGGCTGGTCGTCTCGAAGATCAAGGGTCTCGAGCAGACGGTGACTTACTCGCCCACGCAGATTGCCGCCGAGAAGCTCATCCGCGCGGTCGCCCAGGGGGCGTCGCTTCCGCCGATCACACGCGTGCCGCCCTATTACCCCGCCAGCGAGCTGTTCGGCGGGTGCGCCCCGGAGTTCACACTGCCCGAGGTGATGAGCGAAAAGGACGTGACTTTCACGGGTCGTTCCACCAACGGCAGGCCGACACTGTTGATGTTCTGGTCGTCCACCTGCCGGCACTGTCAGAAGGAGATCCCGCAGCTCCTGGCGCACATCCGCACGCACCCAGGCGAGTACAACGTCGTGTCGGTCGCGATGATCAAGCCCGACCGTCCCGACGGCTTCTCGCATCGCAAGGTGACCGAGGCCTACATCAAGAACAACGGCATCCCCTGGCCGGTGCTCGACGACTCCAGCGGCTATGCGACCGACCTGTACAAGGTCGTTTCCACGCCGACGACCTTTCTGATCTCCCCCGGCGGCCAGGTCATGGACGCGTGGTACTACCCCCACGAGAGTCTCGACGCGCCGATGGCCCAGGCGCTGGCGCAACTCAACGCCGCCGCGGGCGCCTGCCGCCCCAGGCAGGAGGGCGGGGCCACAAAGACCTTCTTCTCGATCCTCGGAGCGGACGACAGGAAGGTCGCGCTCGAATCCCTCGCCGACCGTCCGGCGCTCGTGCACCTGTGGGCCACCTGGTGCGTGCCCTGCCAGACCGAACTTCCGGACATCCTCAAGTTCAAGAAATCTCTGGAGAGCATGGGAGGGCGGCTCATCCTCGTCTCGGTCGAGGACGCCGACGCGGGCGGCCGCATCAAGAGCTACGGCGGCCGTTTCGGGCCGTCGTTCCAGAGCTACCGGGCGCCGCAGGGAGGAATTGCCGACCGGCTGAACCTGAGCTACGAGGTTCCGCGGACGTTCCTGGTGTCGGCGGGTGGCAGGGTAATCCGGACTCTCTACGGCTCCCAGAAGTGGACCGACCCCGCATTCCAGGCGAAGATCCGCTCCCTCCTGCAGCTCACCAAGACCCGGGGCTAGAGCGCTTCCTCCAGAGGGACCTGCGTTTTGGGTCAGCGCGGCAGCGGGGCGCGCGCGCCGTCGCCGCCGGAGAGCAGCAGCCAGGCCTCCAGCTCCTCCAGGGACTCGTCGGCCAGGTGATGAGCGAAGGACAGGAGGCGATCCGCGGGCAGCACGAGACCGCGGAGATCGCGGTCGCAGAGCGGCGAGATATACACGGAGTCCGCCTGCGCGACCTCGCGCTGCACCGCGGCCCGGTCGGAGCCGGCCACCACGCCGATGCGCTCGACATGATCGCGCTGCAGCCCCAGGAGCCCGAGGGCCCGCTTGAAGGCGGGGACGAACGACGGGTCATAGACGACCATGACGAGACGCCCGCGGCGGGCCGCGCCCATCAGGGCCGGCAGGAAGTCGCGCCTCAGGCGCAGCCGGACAAGGGGCTTGCGGAAGCGCCGGGCGATCTGCAGGCCCTCCCGGTGATGGAAATCGGTGACCGTCAAGATCGATGAAGAGCGCACCAGCGCCGCGGTCCTCTTGTCGGCGGTGTCGGCCAGGAGGATGGCATGCGCTTCGACGTCGAGACGCATGGCGATCTCGCGGGCGTAGAGGCGGACCTGCTCGACGTTGCACTCCAGGATCGCCACCGAGCGGCCCCTGAGGCTGGACCGCGTCACGAGGCGGTGGACGAGGGTCACGTAGGCGCCCGGGCTGACGTTCATTCCCGAGGCCTCGTCCATGTGGCGGCGCAGCAGGCGCGCCAGGATCGCCGCCTGAGTGGGCTCGAAATCGTCCGGGTCACGCACCGTGACGAAGGCGCCGCTTCCCTTCCGCAGCTCGACCAGCCCCTCACGCTGCAGGCCCCGGTAGATGCGCATCACCGTCTTGACGTTGAGCGCCGATTGCGCCGCCACCCGCCGCAGCGACGGCAGCTTCTCGCCGTGCCGCAACAGCCCGGCGTGCAGACCGGAGATGATCTGGTCGCGCGCCTGCTCCAGGAGACTGTCCTTGCGTCCCCGGTCGAGACGGATCTTCATAAGCGGGACACCATCATAGCCCGGCCGCCTCGCGCCGGGACGCGGTTCCATGCTAGTTTGTTGCGAGGACGCATGAGACGGCCTTCGCGGCTTGCCGACCTGGCGCTGATCGTCACGCTCACCGCGGTCTACTTCGTCGCCGGCAAGCTGGGGTTGCAGGTGGCCCTCGTGAACGCCAGCGCCTCGGCCGTCTGGGCGCCGACGGGAATCGCCCTCGCCGCCCTGCTTCTCCTGGGATTCCGGGTCTGGCCGGGCATCCTCCTGGGCGCCTTCCTGGTCAACATCACCACGACCGGCGGAATCCCCAGCTCAATCGGCATCGCCGCGGGCAACACCCTCGAGGCGCTGGCCGGCGCCTGGCTCGTCCTCCGATTCGCCAACGGTCGCCGCGCCTTCGATCGGCCCCGCGATTTCTTCAAGTACGTCATTCTCGCGGGCCTCCTGAGCCCCGCCGTCAGCGCCACGGTCGGAGTGACGAGCATCTGCCTGGGCGGCTCCGCCCATTGGGCCGACTTCCGTTCGATCTGGCTCACCTGGTGGCTGGGGGACATGGGGGGCGCCCTGATCGTCGCCCCCCCGCTGATCCTCTGGGCGTCGAATCCACGCCCTGGCTGGAACCGGTGGCAGGTGCTCGAGGGCGTGCTCCTGCTCGGTCTTATCGGGCTCGTCGGCGAGGCGGTGTTCGCGCAACGTCTGATCCACCAGCTCAGCAGGGATCCGTTGAGCTTCCTGTGCATCCCCTTCCTCGTCTGGACCGCCTTTCGTTTCGATCAGCGCCTGACCGCGACCGCCGCCCTCGGCCTCTCGGGGATCGCGACCTTGGGCACTCTGGGCGGCTCCGGTCCCTTCATCCGGGACAATCCCAACGATTCTCTCCTGCTGCTGCAGGCGTTCATGGCCGTCACCGTTCTCATGTCCCTGTCGCTCGCGGCGGCCGTCGCCGAGTCCCGGCGCGCCCGCGAAGCGCTCGAGGCGCAGGCGGCGGAGCTGGCGCGCTCCAACGCCGACCTGGAGCAATTCGCGTACGCGGCCTCCCACGATATGAAGGAACCGCTCCGCGCGGTGACGAGCTTCGTGCAGCTCCTCGCCAAGCGCTACAAGGGCCGCCTCGACAACGACGCGGACGAGTTCATCCAGTACGCGGTGGAGGGGACATCCCGGATGGCGACGATGGTGGACGATCTGCTCGAGTACTCGCGCGCCGGGAGGAACCAGCAGCCGTTCCAGCCGACGGACGCCGGTGAGGCCCTGGCGCGCGCCCTCGCGAACCTGGCCCTGGTCATCAAGGAGAGCTACGCCGTCGTCACCTCCGAAGGTCTGCCACGTGTGACCGGCGACGCCCTGGAGCTGGCCCTCGTGTTCCAGAACCTGATCGGCAACGCCATCAAGTTCCGGGGCGAGGAGCCGCCGAAGGTGCACGTGTCCGCGCTGCGCGAGCGCCGCCGGTGGCTGTTCTCCGTGCGCGACAACGGCATCGGCATCGATCCCGCGCACCGCGAGCGCATCTTCGCCCTGTTCCAGCGCCTGCACGGCCGGGACAGATATCCCGGCAGCGGCATCGGTCTGACCATCTGCAAGAAGATCGTCGAGCGTCATGGCGGCAGCATCTGGGCCAGCTCGACTCCCGGGATCGGCTCGACGTTCTATTTCACTCTCCCGGTCGCGGAGCAGCGGGGCGACCGCGGCTAGCTCCGCTCTCAGTGTTTCGGGGAGAGGAGATCCCTGAAGACGTCGAGCAGGATCGGGGCGACCTGTGGGCCCGCAGAGTTCATCTCACCGTACTGTGGAGAGTCGCGGCCGTAGGCGAAGGGCGGCTTCTCGTCCCACTCGGACTTCGGGATGATGTATCCCAGCTCGTCGTCGCACAGACCGACGACGAACCGGTACCGGGCGGTCATCAGCGATCCGAGCGCCGGCTCGGGAGGCGCCCCCGGGAAATCCGCGCCGGGATCCTGGGGGCTCTGGATCCCACCCTTCACCAGCTCGGGATAGATCTCTCCGGGGACGCACGCGAACTGCGCCAGGGGCGCGACGGCCTCGCCGCCCGCGGCGCCGCCCGTCCCTCGGAAGCTCAGGACGGCGGCCTCGCTCGCGAGGCTCCCGTCGTCCCCCAGGGCGCGCGGCCAGAGACGACCCTCCAAAAGCCCGCGGCGCAACCGTGAGTTCTCCAGAGGCACCCGGAACTCGCGGGCCTTCACCTCGATCGTCCCGTCCGCCGTAGCCGCCTCCGCGGGGCCGGCGCCCGGCGCGGTATCGGACCCCTGCCAGGCGACGATCACCGATTGCGCCAGCTCGCGGCCCAGCGTCTCGGCCATGCGGAACGTCTTCTCAGGGACCGGCCGCCCGGTGTCGGGGTCCGACAGCCTGACGCCGAGCGGAGTGAGCAGACCGCCCAGATCGGCGCTCAGGAAGATCGCGACCCCGCCATAGGCCTCCTCGAGCGCGCGGCGCGCGGCGTCCGGGTAATCGGAGGAGATCAGGGTGTTCTCCCGTCCCAGCGACTCCGGGTGGTCCGCGAAGTCGAGCAGGGTCGCGATGGTCGCGCCCCCGTCCCCGGTCTCCACCTTCAGCAGTCTGGCGGCCGCGTCGATCACCCGGGGCAGGCGCGAATCGACGATGAGATCGGGCCGGTCGATCGTGCCGAACCGCAGACGCGCCGGTCGCCGGCGGTCCCAGGCCCCGGCGACCGCGTCCGCCGCCGCGGACCGCACCCGGGCGACGTAGGCGGGGTCGACGGCGTGACCCTCCGGTGTCCACAGACCGATGACGTCCGGCCCCGCGTGGGTGTGCGTGCTGCAGACCATGACGTAGCCGACGCTCACGCCGGGGTGGCGTGCGCGAATCTCCTCCCGGATCCGCACCACCTCGTCGTGGAACAGGCCGATCAGATCGAGCGCCACGATCGCGACCGAATGCGTCCCCGACCCGAGCACCAGGGCGCGGGCGAACAGGTCGTCGTGCACTCCGGACGCGGCCCTTCCCTGTCCGAATCCGGCGAGCCATATCGGCGACCCGTCCGGCCGAACCTCCGGCGTGATGGCGACCGAGGCCGCGCCCGCGAAGAAAGGCGCCGGCGGGACACCGGCCGGGGCGGGGGCGCCCGGACCCGGTCCGGTGGCGCAACGGCCCACGGCGAACCCTGCGGACCCGCACAGAGCCAGGGCGAAGAGGCATCGATTGACCAACCGCTGGCGTCCCAATAACATCTCCCGCGCCGTGGAGGGAACATCCGTGAGGCCTCAAGAGCATATGCCGGTCCCGCCGGGGAGCGAAAGTGCCGGCCCCCTGAGCGGGTTGTCGGCGCGATTGGCCCGCTGGCGCGACCGGCTGGGCCCGCCCCGATCGTACTGGCTGACGCGCTACGTCCTCCTGCGTCTCCTGGGCCTGGTCTACTTCTTCGCGTTCCTGTCCCTGGCGAGGCAGCTCCTGCCCCTGATCGGCAGCCATGGGCTCCTGCCGGCGACGGCCTTCCTGTCGCGCATCGAAGGCTACTTCGGATCGCGCACCGACGGCTTCCTGCAGTTCCCCAGCCTGTTCTGGATCGACACCTCGGACCCGTTCCTCGTGGCGATGGCGTGGTTCGGGTTGGCGCTGTCGCTGCTCGTGCTCTTGGGTTTCGCCAACTCGATCCTGCTGTTCTTCCTTTGGGCGCTCTACATGTCGTTCGTGAACATCGGCCAGGACTGGTA
>DAISWT010000166.1:0-1780 GCA_036826235.1 Acidobacteriota bacterium
GAGCCGACGCAATCTGACGTTGGCAGCTTGTAGTTGACAGGTCGTTCCATATCAGAAGCCTGTCCGGACATTCGGATGAGCCGCACGCCCGGGGAGAGCGCGCGTGACGGGCGCTAGAATCGGAAATTGAAGGTGAGGGTCGCCCAGACCCGGCCGTCTCGTGGCACGCCAGAGGTCAGGACGGCACGGCCTCGGAGACCGGCGGGGCCTTCTATCGACAGGCGGAATGGCTCATGGCGCGCCGGCAGGTCCAGCCGGCCCTGGATTCCGAAAAAAGTCGTCCGCAGCACCAGCGCGGGGTGGGCGTCCACCCGCAGGCCGATGCTGCCGGTCACCCGATCGGGGCGACCGGTCTCACGGCGGGATCCCCCCGCGTCTCCCCCGGGCGTCCCCAGGGCCGCCGGAGCGTCCTGGCGGCTCCCCCGGGCCGAGACGCGGCCGAAGAAGTCGAGGGTGGCGCCCAGCCCGAGGGATCTTCGCGCCAGACGCTCGAGCTCCAGGTCGAGAGTGCGCCGCGCCGAGCGTGTGACGATTCGTGCCGCCTCCTCGCTCCGCCGATCGGAGGCGATCGAATCCAGGTCGTCGAACGGTCTCGGCGCCACGCTGGGGGCGATGGAGACGTTCTCGCGCCGGTAGCGCTGCGCCTCACGCTTCATCCTGGAAAGGAGACGCCCGGCGAATCCGCCTGCATCGAAGCTCGCGGCGAGCCGCGGCGTGATCGTGGAGGATCGAAGCAGGGCTGGGCCGCCGGCCAAAGGGCGGGTCGCTGCCAACTCGGCGGACCGTGTGAACGCGGGAAACGGAATGGTCTCGGGCAGCGCGCGTGGCGGCCCGGGGAGGTTGGCGGAAGGCTGGAGTCCGGCCGGGCCGGCTGGGAGATCACCCGCCGGTGTCTGCAGATCGGCAGGTCCGGCGACGACCGGGACGGTGAACCAGAGAACGACGATGAGAAGCAGGACCGTCCGGGGTGCCGCGACCCTGCGCGGGCCGACGGGAGCCCGGTCGAGGTCGATATCCTGCAAAAGGGGCATGGCCAAAGTTACGGCGTTACCCACAGAAGTCAAGTCCCACAACGGTTTCGAGGGACACGAGGGAGAGCGTGGAGGGGCCGGGGCGCCACCCGGACGACGATCGTCAGCGGTCCGTCGCCCGCGGCGGATGCTATAATCGGCGCCGATCGTCCACGGGGAGGAGGTCGGCGGTCCTCCGGGCCGTTGGAGGGCGCGTGACCCGTACGGCGTACTTGCTTTTCCTGTCGTCCTGCAGCACGGCAATCATTCACGCCCTGATCCCGGACCACTGGCTGCCGTTCGTCCTCATGTCGCGGGCGGAGCGCTGGAGCGACAGGCGGGCGGCCGCCCTCACGGGGCTCGCGGGCTCTCTGCACGTGCTCGTGACCCTTCTGGCCGGCGCCCTGACCATCCTGCTGGGCTCCGCCACGGTGCAGGGCCTGGCGCGGCGCACGGGGCACTCCCTGGGATCGCTCATCGGTCTTCTCCTGGTGATTTTCGGGGTGTCGTACGGCCTCTTCAGGCATCTCCGGGAGGCGCGCGTGCACGCGCCTGCCGGCCCGGGTGCGGCCGGAGCGGGCGATCCGCCCGACGGGCACGTGCACGCGCACGGACATCTCCTGGAGCGCTGGTTCCACGGCGCCCTGACGGCGGGAACACTCGTCGTGGTCATCGGCATCAGCCCGTGTGCCCTCCTGGTGCCCATCCTGTTCGCCGCTTCCGCGGTCGGCGCGGGGGCGCTGCTGGCGGCGGCGCTGGGATTCGCCCTC
>DAISWT010000166.1:1813-6251 GCA_036826235.1 Acidobacteriota bacterium
GGTCGGCGTGACACTCGTGGCGGCGCGCGGTATGCGCCGGCTCGACCTGCCGTTCTTCACGCGCTACGGCGATCTGATCAGCGGGGCCTTGGTGAGCGCGGTCGGTCTGGTGCTGATGCTGCACGAAACCTGAACCCTTGCCATCGCGAGAAGGATTCTGGTATAAATCGCGGCGACCGTCCCGGCCGCGTCCGTCCTCGGGACGCCTCGAATCGGGTGAGTGAGGCAGATGCTCCTGACGATCCGCGAGGCTTCCCAGCTCATCGGCAGAACACCCGCCACCGTTCGCCGCTACATCCGATCGGGCCGCCTCAAGGCCGACAAGGAAATAGGCAAATTCGGAGAGGAGTACAAGATCCGGCGCGAAGACCTGCTGGCGCTCGGTTTCCTGGCGCCGTCGGAGCTGCCGGCGCGGGTCGAGCCATCCGTGCCGTCCACCCGGGAGAGTGGGCCCCGGGACATGATGGTGCCGGCGGCGCTGTTCAATGATCTGCTGATGAAGCACGAGCAGCTCCTGGTGCAGTATGGAATGATCCGCGCCGGCGGGCAGAAGCTTCTCGAGTTCAAAGCCGCCGCGGAGACCGGCGAGGAGGAGCTGCAGAAGGCCGAGGAGCGCTACCAGACGCTGCGGGCGCGCGCCATCCGGGAGATACAGTTTCTGCGCAAGCACCTGCGCGAGGCGGAGATCGAGGTGGAGGAGCGCAACATCGAGATCACCCTTCTGCAGGAGAAGATCAAGCGGCTCGACATGGCGGCCGCGCACGCGGCTTCCGTCGAAACCTTCGACAGGAGCGTCGAGGAAATCCGCCAGAAGGAGCGCGAGATCGCGCGAATCCAAGAGGACGAGCCCAAGGCCGCCGGTGCGTACGATCCCTCAGGGGACTGGCTGCAGACTCTCTCCCCGGCAGACGGAGATAAGGACAACTGAGGCTCCGAGGCGTGTCAGGCGCGACGTCTTCGACGGCGCGCCAGGCGCTGCGCGGCGGTGATCTGCCCGAGACGCGGATCGCGCATCGTGACGCGCGCTCTCCGCAGCCGGGCACGCGGCGGCGCTCCGGCCAGCCCGCCGCCCGCCGCAAGAGAGCGGGTCCCCGGGCGGGGATCGGCGCCGGTTCCCGGCGGCTCCGGTGTGCACGCTGCGATGATGGTTCGAATGACCTTGGACTTGAGCACCGGGTCGCTCCCGCGGCGCGTTGCGCCGTGCGTGGTCGAATATAGAGGCGTCCCCGCGTCGATCAAGATGGAGGACGGCGGACTACACAAATGAAACACGGAGGTTTGAAATGAGACACACGAAGGCTCTTCTGACTCTGGCCGTGCTGGGGCTCGGCACCCCCGCCCCGGGTCAGGGCCGAGCGGACCTGGTGCTGCTCGATGCTCCCCGGGGAGCGTGGCTCGCGACCGTGAAGGAGGGCGCCGCCGTGACGGTGCTGGAGGAACGTGACGGATGGCGGCGCGTGCGCGTCGAGGGCTGGACCATGGCGCCGGCCGGCGCGCCGCCGGACGTTTCCGTTCAGCCTCCGCCCGCCGGACCGTCGGCTCTCCCGGGAGCGGCGCCGACCGGCGCGCGCGTCCGCGGCGTGCTGGCGCCGGACATCCGGTCCGGCGGTTCGGCCGGCGCGAATCTGCTCGTGCTCCTGGTCCGGGAGAGCGCCGCGCTGCTCGCGGATCACCGCCGGGCCGGGGAGGATTGCCGGGCACGGGTTGGGGACAAGGATCGTGAGATCGAAGGCCTGCGTACCGACCTGGAGGGCGCCCTGAACTCCTCTGACAACTTTCGCGAGGCCACGACGCGCAACGACCGCACGCGGACGCGCCTGCGGGCCGCCGAGAGAGAGCGCCAGCTGATCGTCCAGGAATGCCGCGGCAAGGCGCAGGACATCTTCGAGCGCGCCGCGGTGCAGCGCGCGATCTCGGACGGCGGAGGCCGCTTCGAATTCGAGGGAGTGGAACCGGGGCGCTACGGCGTGGTCGCCCTGGAGCCCTCGGGCGAGAGGCCGCGCTCATGGACCTTCGAATGCCTCATCGCGGGGGCGGAAGCCAGGGTGCTCGATCCCTCCGCCGATCGCGCCGGCTTCGAGGCCGACTGGGGGCTCAGGTGACTCACAGCCTTAAATTGACGATGGTCACGCCCGCCCCGCCCTTGTCCGAGGGGGCGCTCGAGAACGCCTCGACGTGGGGGTGGCGGCCGAGGAGATCGGCGATCGCCCGCTTCAGTCGCCCCGAGCCCACACCGTGCACGAGGCGCACGGGACTGAGCCCCGCGAGGTACACGTCGTCGAGATACTTGTCCACGAGGGCGAGGGCCTCCTCGACCGTCCGGCCAAGGAGACGGATCTCCGAGGGCGCCTCCCCTCCGGGCACGCGCCGCAGGGTCACGCCCGGTGGCAGGCGCGGCCCTCTGTCTCCGGGAGCCCCGCCCGGCCCTTCGGGCCGGCAGTCGGCGAGCGCCACGGTCATCCTCTTGCCGCGGACGACGACCACGGCCCGGTCGCCGCGCACCGAATCAACCGTTCCCCGCACCCCCAGTCCTGCGATCACCACAGACGCGCCGGGCGCCACCGCATCGCCCGCAACCGCGGCGGGACCGGCGCCCGTCGCCTGGCGAATCAGAGCGCGCGCCTGGCTTCGCAGCCCGGCGGCCGCCTTCATCTCCTGTCGTCGGAGCGCCAGAGCCAGGTTCCTGTCCTTGATCGTCTCGAGGTAACGCTCGCCCTCCTCGCGCATCGATCGGAGGGCGGTCTCGATCTCGGCCTGGAGCGCCTGCCGCCGCCTCGCCTCCCGCTCCTCGAAATCGGCCCGGAGGGCGGACCTCTCCTCGGCAAGCCGCTCCTTCTCCTGGCGTGCTTCGCGCAGCCGCTGCTCGAGATCGGACGACATCTCCTGGAGCCGGGCCAGATACGAGGCGATCCGCTCGCCCGACTGGCCGCGACGGGCGCGCGCCGCCGCGAGGATCGCCGGTGGAAGACCGAGTCGCTCCGCGATCTCCAGACCCCCGCTCCGCCCGGGGATGCCGGGAATGAGCCGGTAGGTCGGCGTGGACGTCGCCTCGTCGAACTGCATCGCGGCGTTGGCGCAACCGGCGGTCGTGGCTGCGTAGGCCTTCAGCGCTTCCAGATGCGTGGTGGCGATCACCAGCGCGCCGCGCGTCCGCAGATCATCGAGGATGGCGGTCGCCAGCGCCACCCCGTCCTCCGGATCGGTGCCCGTTCCCACCTCGTCCAGGAGGACCAGGGCGGGAGGCTCGAGCCGGCAGGCGATATCGGCTATGTTCGTCATGCGTGCCGAGAACGTGCTGAGCCGGTCGGTTATCGACTGCCGATCGCCGATGTCGATGAACACGCCGCGGAAGACCGGCAGGATGGATCTCTCCGCGGGCACGGGGATTCCGGACTGAAACATCAGCGCCACGAGGCCCGCCGTCTTCAGCGCCACCGTCTTGCCGCCGGTGTTGGGCCCGCTGATGGCCAGCACGCGCGTGCCGGGGGCAACTTCCAGATCGAGGGGCACCATCGGCGTGCCCCGCGAGCCCAGGGCGATCTCCACCAGGGGATGGCGGGCCGCGTACAACCGCACTTCACCTCGCTCCGATCGTTCCGCGGGCCGGGCGCGCAGCCTCCTTCCCAGCCGCGCTTTGGCGGAAAGGACGTCCAGGCGTCCGATGCCGGCGTCGAGGCCCCGAATCTCCGGGAGGCGCCCCCGCAGCAGGTCGCTGTACTCCTGCAGAAGGCGCTGGACCTCCGCCGCCTCGCGGTCGCGAAGGGTCACGATCTCGTTGTTCAGGTCGACCGTTTCGATCGGCTCGACGTAGACGGTGGCGCCGCTGCCCGAGACGCCGTGCACGCTTCCCGGGACGGCCGACTGCGACTCGGCGCGGATCGGAATGACGTGGCGGTCGCTGCGGATCGAGATGAAGGTGTCCTGCAGGGCGCGCGCCACTTCGGCGCGGCCCGCGATGGCGACGAGCGCCGCGTCGAGGCGCTCGTTTCGGCGACGGATCTCCAGTCGCACGGCGCGCAGATCGTCGCTGGCGCCGTCCTCCAACTCGCCGGTCGGCGCGATCTTGCCATCCAGAAACCGCACCAGGTTGCCGAGATCAGGGAGCTCGCCTGCGATGTCCCAGAGCCGCGGGAACTCCGCTCGCGTCTCCGCGAGCGCGCTCTTGAGCGTCCTGCCTGCCTTCATCAGCGTGACCAAGTCGAAGACCTCGAGCGGCGCCAACACCGCCCCTTCGATCTCGAGGCGCGACAACAGGGGTGAGGCGTCCGGGACCACCCCGAATGGCAAGAGCCCATGCGCCTCGATGCGCCGGGTCATCTCGGCCGCGAGCCGGTTCTCCCGGTCCACGCTTTCGGGGTCGTAGGCGGGCACGACCTTTGTCGCCCGCGCGACTCCCGGGGGGGTCACGCTCTCGGCCGCCAGGAGCTTGAGGACCTCG
>DAISWT010000167.1:0-1975 GCA_036826235.1 Acidobacteriota bacterium
AGAAGGCGCAGAAGGAGCAGCGCGCTACGCAGACGTTCGTGTAGTTGATGTTGCGGTCGACGATGTAGGTGACGATTGGCTCGGGATGGAGGCGGCGCCGAACGAGATCCGCCGCCAGGCCGAGATCGAGCAGAGGCGCGTGCCTCAGCAGCAGCAGGGCCTCGCCGCATTCCAGGCGCCGGCCGGCGGCGGCGCGCTCCAGGATCGCGTCAATCCCGGGCGCCGGGCAGCGGGAGGCGCGCAGTTCACCGTCGGAAACCCGGGCCCAGATCTCCGGGTCGATCCGTCCTTCTCCGGAGCGCGGCTGCAGCGCTTCACTCAAGGGTGCGCCTCGCCGGGGTGGTGGTCGACGGGACCCGCTCCCACTCGAACGGGTCCCGGAACCGGATCGCCCGGCGGCCCGTCGCAACGCCAAGCTGCTGAGCCAGCCGGAGGAACAGGTCGAGGCCGCGCTGCTCCTCGGAGCCGAGGTAATAGTGGATGTTGGTCCTCAGGTAGGACTCGATCGATTCGGGGGCCAACCGCAACCGCTGGCCCTCGAGGACGGCGATCGACGGGATGTTGGCGACTCCGAGGCGCCGCGACTCGATGAACGGCCGCACGCCGTCGGGCACCACGACACCGGGTCGGGCGGCCCACAGGGCGAAGACGAACGGCAGGCGGGTCTGGGCGAACCACTCGGCCGCCAAGTCCAGGACGTGCAGCCCGGAGACGTCGGCCGTCAGGGCCGCGTCGCCGATCAGGAGCGCGGCGTCGTGCTCCAGCAGCATGTCACGCAGCGAGGGCGCCTGCTCGGCGTAGCGGATGTCCCGGAGCCCCCGGCGCCGCAGCAGGATCTTCAGCAGGGCGACCGAGGTGCGGGAATTGGCGTCGAGCGCCACGCTGCGGATCTCCGCGACAGGCACGCGCGAAACCAGGATGACCGAGCGCACCCGGCGCTTGCTGGCGATGCACATCTGCGGCAGAAACTCCACGCCCGGCAGCCGGAGGTACTCGATCGACGGGATCAGCCCCACGTCCACCTTGTTCGAGCGCAGCAGGTCCGGAATCCTGGAGGGCGGCACCCGCGACACCTCGAAGATGCCGCGGTACGGACCACTCAGGAAACCCCAGGTGAGCGGCTGGGCGTTGACGAACGGGACCGAAGCAATTCGCAGGTGGTCCATCGGAACGTGAGCACCTCGGCCGGGGCGGCAGGACGACACCAAGGGACGTCATTCTACCAGATGCCCCGGGGCAGTCAATCGCAGGGAGGGCGGGCTCCTCGGCTGGCCACGGAATCTGCTAACCTTTCCCGGGTCAGGGGGACTTCAGGACGATGAAACGGCCGGTTCTCTACTTCCTGTATCTTCTGTATGCCGTCGAGACCGGGGTGTTCCTCGTCCTCGTCCCGTGGTCCCTGATCTGGGTGCACTCCTACTTCGCCCAGATTCCGCCCTTGCGCGTGATCCTCCTCAGCGGTTTCGTGCGCGGCTGCATCTCCGCCCTCGGCCTCATTCAGATCGGCATGGGGGCGGTGGATTTTCTGGCCTTCTGTCGCGCGCTCAAGACCCCATGACGCACCTGGGTCAACCGGGAGTCTGCTTCGTCACCGGCAGGAGCCTCACTCTCGACCGGCCCCTCCTCGAGGTGACCAAGTCGGCCATGGACGGCGGCTGCGATTTCGTGCAGGTGCGGGAAAAGGATCTGACGGGAGGGCCTCTCTTCCGGATCGTCCGGGAGATCGTGGAGGCCGCGAAGGCCGGGGGCCGGCGGCGCATCGTGCTGGTCAACGAGCGGCTGGACGTCGCGCTTGCGGCCCGGGCGGCCGGTGTCCATCTCCCGGCCGACGGGCTGGCGGTGGAGCAGGTGCGTCACCACGCCGGCAAGAAGTTTCTGATCGGGCGCTCGGTGCACTCCCTTGCCGAGGCGCGCCAGGCCCGCAAAGAAGGGGCCGACTATGTGTTCTTCGGTCCCGTGTTCGCCACTCCCGGCA
>DAISWT010000167.1:2080-6200 GCA_036826235.1 Acidobacteriota bacterium
GAGAGGCATCCGCCTCGCCGGCGTGGCGGCCATCTCGTTCATCGCCTCGGCCGCCGATCCGTCCGAAGCGGTCCGGGCCCTTCGCATTGCCCTTACCGGCTGAACGGCCGTCACCCTCCAGGGAACCGGCGATCACCGGCGAGCCGCGGCAGTGACCAGTTGCCCGCACGCGGCCCCGACGTCGCGCCCTTTGCTCCAGCGGATCGTCGCGGTGACACCGCGGGCATGGAGGGCGTTACGGAAGCCCTCGGCGCGCTCGACGGACGGTGTCCTGAATCCCGCCACGCCCGCCTCGTTGTAGGGGATCACATTGACCTTGGCACGCAGGCCACGGGTGAGCCGGGCGATGCGCGCGGCGTCTTCGTGGCTGTCGTTTACCCCGTCGATCAGGCAGTACTCGAAGGTGACCTTCTCGCGCGGGCCGAGCGGAAAGCGGCGGCAGGCGTCGATCAGCGTCTTCAAGTCATACTTGCGGTTGATCGGCATCAACTGGTCGCGCTGCTCGTCCAGGCTGGCACCCAGCGAGATCGCCAGGCGCGGCCGGGGGCTCTCGCGTCCCAGCCGTTCGATCCCCGGGACGAGCCCGGCGGTCGACAGGGTGACGCGTCGGGGCGACAGGCAAAACCCCCTCCGATCGATCATGACGCGAAAGGCGCGCAACACCGCGTCGACATTCAACAGCGGCTCGCCCATGCCCATGAAGACGACCCGGTAGCTCGTGCCCGCTAGCGCGTTGTCCCGGGCCATGACGGCGATCTGCCCCAGGATCTCGCCCGGCGTCAGGTTGCGAACCTGTCCCATCGTCCCGGTCAGGCAGAAGACGCAGGCGAGAGGGCAGCCGATCTGCGACGACAGGCACAGCGTGACCCGCTCGCCGTAAAGCATGTAGACCGCCTCGATCGCTCCGCCGTCCTCCAGGACCAGGAGGTACTTCTTGGAGCCGTCGGCCGAGCGGCGGACCTCCTTCACCTCGGGCCACCCCACGCGAAAGCGCTCCGCAAGCTCCCGCCGCAGCGCCGCAGGAAGATCGGTCATCTCCCGCAGATCGGTCCGCAGCCGGGAGTACATCCACTGGAAGACCTGGGAGGCGTGGAACGCCCGCCCGGTCGACGGCGCCAGGGACGCGGCGAGTTCCTCCCGGTCCATGCCGAACAGGTTCGGCGGACGCCCCGGGTCGTTACCGGTCGTCACGGGTCTCTGCATCGGCGCTCCTCCGGTGGCAGGAATTCTAGCGCAGAGGGGCGATCAGCCGGAGGGGGCGTAGTGGATGCGGGGATCGAGATAAAGGTACGCGAGATCGACGGCGAGGCTGACCAGCACGAAGACGGCGGTCAGGAAGAGCACCCCCCCCTCGACCACCGGCAGATCCCGCAGACCGATGGCGCGCACGATCGCCTTGCCCAGCCCGGGCCAGGCGAACACGTACTCGGTGGCGACGGCCCCTCCGAGGAGTCCCGCGAAGTCCATGCCGATCACGGTGACCACCGGAATGAGGGCGTTCTGCAGCGTGTGCCGGACGAAGACGCGCGCGCGCGAGGCCCCCTTGGCGCGCGCGGTCTGCAGGAAGTCGGAGGTGCCGGCCTCGATGAGGCTGGCGCGCGTGATGCGCGCGATGGCGCCCAACGACACGAGCGACAGGGTAAGGGCGGGCAGCACGAGATGGTCCCATTCCGGCAGGCGGATCGACGTGAACGGGATGAAGGCGCCCTCCATGCCGTAACCGAGAACGGGCAGCCATCCGAGGCGCGAGGCGAACAGCAGCATCAGAATCATCCCGAGCCAGAACACCGGCATGGAGGTACCGACGAGGGCCAGAATCAGGACGAACGAATCGAGCAGACGACCGCGCTGCAGGGCGGCGAGAGAGCCCAGGAGCAGCCCGGCGCCGGCGGCCAGCAGGACGGCGGTGACCGCAAGGATGAAGGTCGGAGGGAAGCTGCCGGCGACGATCGAGGCCACCGGGCGGCGCTGGACGTACGACGTCCCAAGGTCGAAGCGAATCAGCTTCTCCAGGAAGCACAGGTACTGGAGCGGCGCCGGCCGGTCCAGCCCCCACTCGTGGCGGATCGATTCCAAGATTTCCGGGTCGACGCTCTGCCCGCCGGCCATCAGCCGCGCCGGGTCGCCGGGCAGGAGAAACACGAAGATCCAGACGATGGTCGCGGCCGCCAGCAGGACCGGCACCAGGCTCAGAGCACGCCGGAGGAGATAGCTGGTCAGGTCGGGCCTCGTTCGATCCTCAGACGCTCGAGCGGCAGGCGGAACTTGCCAAGCGGCGACAGAACGACGCCCTTCACGTACGGCTTGTAAAGGGTTCTCGCCTGATAATAGTTCAGGAAGATCCACGGCGGGTCGTCCATCACGGCGATGCGCTCCGCCCGGCGGTAGAGATCGGCGCGCTCTTTAGGGTCGGTCACCACCAGGGCCTGATCGATGAGGCGGTCGACCTCGGCGTTCTTGTAGCGGCCGAAATTCCCGCCCGGGCCCCAGTTGGACGAGTGCAGGAGCGGCCGCAGGATGGCGTCGGCGTCGGGGTAGTCGAGGGACCAGCCGAAGCGGAACATCGGGGCCTGGCCCGGCTTCTCCGCCGAGCCGGAGACGGCGGCGATGTAGGCGCCCCAGTCGACCTCGCGGATGGTGATGTCGACGCCGATCTTCTTCAGATCACTCTGCACCTGCTCGGCGATCCTGCGAATGTCCTCGCTCGTGTTGACCCAGAATGAGACCGGCGGCAGACCGTTGCCGGCCGGGTAGCCCGCCTGCGCCAGCAGGCTCCGCGCCTTCGCCTCGTCGTGCGGGTAACCGGGAAGGTCCGGGTCGTGCCCCGGGATGCCGGGCGGGATGATGCCGTTGGCGGGTGTGCCGCTCCCGGGGAACAGCACTCCCCAGAGGTACTGCTTGTCCACGGCGTAGTTGAACGCCTTGCGCAGCGCCACGTTCCCCTTGAATGGGGGCAGGGCCAGGTTGAAGCCGATGTACCCCGTCCCCATGAACGGATAGCGGTGGAGCTCCGCCCCGACCTTCGCCATCATCGCGGTGTCATTGTCGTCGGGCGGCTCGTCGAGGCTGTCGAGTCCGCCGGCGATGTACTCCTGCAGGGCGCTCGTCTTGTTCTCGATCATCCGGACGACCACGCGATCGAGCGCGGGCCGGCCGCCGTAGTAGCGATCGAAGGCCAGGAGCTCGATGAAATTCGCCTGCTCCCAGCGCGAGAAGCGGAATGGCCCGCAGCCGACGGGAGCGCGCAGGTAGGCCTTGCGGGGGTCGTCGTAGGCCTCGCGCGGCAGGATCGATGCGTTGGCCATGGTCAGCTCGGACAGGAACGGGGCGAACGGCTTCGAGAGCC
Organism: Acidobacteriota bacterium; assembly: GCA_036826235.1. Classification (GTDB taxonomy): domain Bacteria; phylum Acidobacteriota; class Polarisedimenticolia; order Gp22-AA2; family Gp22-AA2; genus Gp22-AA3. The sequence continues at coordinate 5,427 of DAISWT010000167.1, forward strand.
GCAGCACGATGGTGCGTTCATCCGGCGCCGCGAGACCGGCGATCGAGGCGCTGGTCCCGGCGGTGAACTCCTGCGCTCCCGCGATTGGCTCGAGCAGGAAGCGACGCGGCGAGCCGGTCTCCTTCCGCAGCAGACGCTCGAAGGAGTACGCCACGTCCCGCGCCGTGACCGGGCGGCCATTGTGAAACAGCGCGCCGTCCCTCAGCCGGAAGGTGTACACGAGGCCGTCGGGGGAGACCGTCCACGATTCCGCCACCGCCGGTTGGATCTCCAGTGTCTGCGGATCGAGCACGACGAGCCCGCGGTTGACGTTCAGGACGACGGACTCGGAGAACTCGTCGTTGGCCAGCGCCGGATCGAGAGTCGGCGGATCCTCGTGCAGCCGGAAGCGGAAGACCTGCTCCTCCTTCTTCGGGGCCGGGCCCGCGGGCGCGCAGGCGGTGGCCGCGGCGCAGGCCAGGGGGGCGGCGAGCAGGGCCGCGGCCAGGGGGCGGATGCGAGAGGTGGAGTCGTCTCTGTGCATGCTTGTGTCTCCGCTCACGCGACGGCCCGGTTGCGGCGCGGGTCAAGCCTGTCGCCGATCGCGTCTCCGAGAAGGTTGAACCCCAGGACGACGATGAGGATCGCCAGCCCCGGGGACAGACAGACCCACGGCCTGGCCAGGAAGTAATCCTGCCCCTCCGTCACCATCGTCCCCCAGGATGGAAGGGGCGGCCGCGCGCCCACCCCCAGGAACGACAGCCAGGACTCCATCAGGATGTTCCCGCCGACGCC
>DAISWT010000168.1:0-6194 GCA_036826235.1 Acidobacteriota bacterium
GGGCGCAGGAGCCCGCGTCCGGCTTCCGCGGGCCGGCGGCCCCGCCGCAGGTGAGGCGGCGGAGAACGGCGCCGGACCGGCGTCGCCGGGCGCCCGACCTGGGCGCCCATCCCGAACGGCGGGTCCTGGCTCCCGCCCGGCGCGCCGCCCTGCGGCGACGCGGCGCGAAGAGCCACCGGCTCGCCGTCGTCCTGCCTCCCGTGGTGAACCTGTTCGAGGGGCCGCATGCCGCCGCGCCGGTGGCCAGCCAGGCGACCCTCGGCACGGGCGTCACCATCCTGGACTCGGCGCGCGGCTTCGACCTGGTGGAGACCCCCGATGGATACCGCGGCTGGATCCGCTCCGCCGCGTTGCGGGCGCTCGCGGGCCGCGACGCCCCCTACCCCCGTCCCGAGCGCGCCTTCGCGGTCCGGAACTTCATCTGCCAGGTCTACCGCGAACGGGACGTGACCTCGTCATCGCCGATGGCCGGGGCGCCTCTCCTGGCTCTCCTGGAGGTGACCGAGGACGCCGACGAGTGGAAGCGCGTGCGGCTGCCCGACGGCCGCACTGGCTGGGCGCAGGGCGGCGATCTGGCGCCGGCCGGCGCCGCCGTGCTCGAGCACGACGACATCGCGTCGACGGCCCTGCGGTTCCTGGGGATCCCGTACCTGTGGGGCGGCACGACGCCGTTCGGCCTGGACTGCTCCGGACTGGTCCAGCTCGTCCACCGCCTGCACGGCCATCTGCTGCCGCGCGACGCCGATCTGCAGTACGCGCACGCCGGTCTCTCCGCGGTCCGCCGGGCCGAGGTGCGCTCCGGGGATCTCGTCTTCTTCGGACCGGAGGAACGCAGCATCACGCACGTCGGGGTCGCCCTGGACGCGGGCGGCTTCGTGAGCGCCACCACCTACCGCTCGCCGGTCGTGCGCGTCGATCACCTGGAGGACGAGTACTGGGCGGGCTTATATCGCGGGGCGCGCCGTCTCCGGTGTTAGATCAGTCCTTCGTCCCGGACTTGGGCTTGTCGGTCTTCGCCGTCTTCTTTTCCCCTTCCTTCTCCGTCTTCTTCTTGTCCTTGTCGGATTCGGTGTGATCGGGGAGGGAGGCGCTCGATCCCTTGCGCTGGTAGTCGGTGATGTACCACCCCGTCCCCTTGAACTGGATCGCCGGCGAGGACAGGAGCTTCTTGACCTTCTTCTTGCCGCAGACCGGACACTTCTTGACCAGGGGATCGCTGTAACGCTGGATCTGCTCGAAGCGGTGATGACAGGCCTGGCACTCGTATTCGTAGAGCGGCACGCGCACCCTCCTGCTCCAAAGCCGTTCGGGGACGCGGGAACATCACGCCCCGGCGCGGCGGGATTATAAGCCGAGACACCCTTTCGCTATAATCAGGGCGCCCGGAGGTTCCGCCGTGACGGGCTGCTCAACGCGCCTGACCCAGGCTTCGCGCCGGCCGGCCGCCGGCCTGCTCCCCGTCCTCGCGCTCCTGCTCTCGATCGGGCGCGCGGCGGGATGGGCGGCCGCCCCCCTGCCGCCGGAGAGCGACACGTGGGTCCAGGTGAAGACGGCCCATTTCGTCCTGTTCAGCAACGCCTCCGAAAACAGCACCATCGAGATCGGCACGAACCTGGAGCGCTTCCGCGAGACGCTGGCCCGCCTGGTCTCGGGACTCCGGATGAACTCTCCGCTGCCGACCTGGATCTACGTCTTCAAGAACAACGCGTCCTTCCAGCCCTACAAGAAGCGGGTGGGTCTCGGACCGGCGAACGTCTCGGGGGAATTCCTCTCGGACCGCGACGGCAACTACGTCGGGATCGACGCCACGCCGCCGACCGACCCCTGGGCCGTCGTCTACCACGAGTACACTCACTACGTCCTCAACAACAACTTCACCGACATTCCGCTGTGGTTCAACGAAGGGATCGCCGAGTGCTTCAGCACCTTCACGGCGGAGGCCGGCCGCGCGGAGATTGGGCGGCCGATCGACGCCCACGTTCGCTGGCTGCGCGCTGGCAAGTGGATCCCGATCGAGGATCTGTTCGCGATCGACGAGAAGAGCAAGGACTACAACGAGGGGGAGCGCCAGGGGACCTTCTACGCCGAGTCCTGGGCGCTGGCCCATTACCTGATGTACGGCCGGTCGGCAGGGCAGGCGCGCGGCGCCGGCTTCCTCGCGCAGTTTCCGCAGCGCGCCGGGCTGCAGGACGCCCTCAAGCCGTTTCTGGGGCCGGACTGGGGGGATCTGGAGGCCCGCCTCGTCGAGTACGTCCGCCGCGGCCGGTTCAACGACAGCCTCATCGATCTCGAGGATCTCCGCCTCGATGCGCGCGCTCTGACAGCGCCCATGACGCGGGCGGAGGCGCTGTGCCGGCTGGGCGATTACCTGGCGCACGGCCAGCCGGAGCGTGCCGGTGACGCCCAGGCGTACTATCAGGAGGCCATCCGGATCGATGCCTCGCACGCCGCCGCCTACTCGGGTCTCGGTTTCCTGCGCGATCTCCAGAAGCGCCCCGACGACGCGGCCGGCTATTTCGAGAAGGCGATCTCCCTCCAGCCGGACGACCCGCTCACGCTGTTCCTGTACGCCGAGAACCTCGTCGAGCGGTTCACCCCCTCCGGGAAGATCGTCCGGCGCTGGGCGGGCGACACGCCCCCCGAGCTGATCCGCGCGCGCGATCTTTACAGGAAGAGCATCCGCCTGCGACCCGACGTGGCCGAGGCGTACGCCGGTCTGGGCCTGACCTACGCCTTCGACGAGGGGGACCTGACCGCGGGGATCGAGGCGCTGGAGAAGGCGCGGCTGCTGCTGCCCTCGCGCATGGACGTCGTCATCAATCTGGTCGGGCTCTACGCGCGCAGCGGCGAGGTCTCCAAGGCCCGGGATCTCGTGGAGCGCGTCCTGGCCCGATCCAGCCACCCGGAGGAGCTTGAGGCCGGCCGGGAGCTCCTGCTCGAATCGGAGCTGAAGACCGCCCAGACGCTGGCCGACAAGGGCGACGTGGACGCGGCGCTGAGAATCCTCAAGGAAGTCATGGCCGGCACGCGCGACGCGACCCTCCGCGAGAGCCTCGCGGAGCAGATCGTCGGGGTCGAGCGGACGCGCGAGCACAACCGGCAGATCGAGATCTACAACCAGGCGGTGGTCCTGGCCAACGGCCGGGACTACAGGAAGGCCGCGGACCTCCTCGAGGACCTGGTGAAGGTCGCCGACGAACCGAAGCTCGCCGACATGGCCCGGCAGCTCCTCAAGCAGGTGCGCCAGGCGATCGCGGCAGGGCGGAGGCGATGACCATGCGGGTATAATTTCCACCGATGGACAAGATCCGCATCCACGGACCGTGCCGGCTGCAGGGGCGCGTGCGCGCCAGCGGCGCGAAGAACGCTGTGCTCCCGGTGATGGCCGCGACGCTCCTGGTGGACGGTCCGGTGACGCTGGGCAACGTTCCCGTGGTGCGGGACGTTCAGACGATGATCAAGGTCCTGCGCCACCTCGGGGCGCGGCGGGCGTCGCTGGACGGCGACGTGCTGCGCGTCGAGGGCGGCGCCGCCGGCGAGCCGGAGGCGCCGTACGACCTGGTGCGCACGATGCGCGCCTCGATCCTGGTCCTGGGGCCGCTCCTGGCCCGCCTCGGCCGCGCCCGGGTGTCCCTCCCCGGCGGGTGCGCCATCGGGGCCCGCCCGATCGACTACCACATCGAGGCCCTGCGCCGGATGGGCGCCGCCATCGAGATCGAGCACGGCTTCGTGGTGGCCTCCTCCCCGCGACTGAAGGGGGCGGAGATCGTCTTCGCCGAGCGGACGGTCACCGGCACCGAGAACGTCATGATGGCGGCGGTCCTGGCCGATGGGCGGACGGTGCTGAAGAACTGCGCCCTCGAGCCGGAGGTCACCGACCTGGCCCGTTTCCTGAACGCCTGCGGGGCGCGCATCGAGGGGGCGGGCACCGGGAGGATCGTCATCGAGGGCGTGGAGCGCCTGCGCGGGACCGAGCATCGGGTCATCCCCGACCGCATCGAAGCCGGGACGTTCCTCATCGCCGCGGCCGCGACGCAGAGCGCCGTCACGGTGGAACGGTGCGACCCGACGCACCTCGAGACCGTCCTGGACAAGTTGCAGGAGTGCGGCGTGGTCCTGCGGGTCGACGGGGACACCATCGGCGTGGAGAAGGACGGGCCGCTGCGCGGGGTCAACGTCACGACGCGCCCGTATCCCGACTTCCCCACCGACCTGCAGGCGCAGTTCATGGCCCTGATGGCGCGCGCCGAGGGCGTGTCGATCATCACCGAGACGGTGTTCGAGAACCGCTTCCTGCACGTGGGCGAGCTGCGGCGCATGGGGGCGCGCATCGTGGTCGACGGCCAGACCGCCATCGTGGCGGGCCCGGCGCCTCTGTCCGGAGCGCCGGTGATGGCCAGCGATCTGCGCGCCTCGGCCTGCCTGATCGTCGCCGGGCTCTCCGCCGAGGGCGAGACCGTCATCAACCGCGCCTACCACATCGATCGCGGCTACGAGAAGGTGGAGACCAAGTTCCAGACGCTCGGCGCCCGCATCGAGAGTATCGCAGGATAGGAGGTCGCATGGCCGACTGCATCTTCTGCAAGATCGCGCGCAAGGAGATCCCGGCGAAGATCGTCTACGAGGACCGGCAGGTGGTGGCCTTCGAGGACATCAACCCGCAGGCCCCGGTCCACACGCTGGTGGTCCCGAAGAGCCACTTCCCCACCCTCAATGACGTCGGCGCCGAAGAGGAGGGCCTCCTCGGCCACCTGACGCTGGTCGCCACCCGCATCGCCAAGGACAAGAGGCTGCACACGACGGGCTACCGCGTGGTCGCCAACTGCCTGGAGGGCGCCGGACAGTCGGTGTTCCACATCCACCTGCACCTGCTCGGCGGCCGGCGCTTCACCTGGCCCCCCGGATGAGCCCAAGACAGCCGGCCGCGGCGGGACCGCCGGATGCCCCGCCCCCGGCACGCACCTTCCACCGGGCGGCGGGCGCGCGCGCCGTAAGCGCCGCCTGCGCCCTGGTGTTCGTCGCCGGCACGATCTCCGTCGGCGCGACCTCCGGCGTCACCCCCGGCCTGTTCGTGCTGGCGGGGCTGTCCCTGCTGTGCCTCGCGAACGCCGCCGGCGCCTGGGCCGACCGCTACACCCTGGATGAGGCCGGTATCGAGTACCGCAATCTCCTGCTGGCGCGTCTGGGCGCCCGCCCGCGCCTGGTGCCCTGGAAGGACATCGTGCAGGTCCGCGAGCACCGGGCCCTGCGCTTCGGCCGTCTGGAGCCGCAGGCGAGCGCGCTGTTTCTGGTCCTGCGCAGCGGCCGGCGCGTCGTGCTCGACTCGCTCGCCGACTTCGAGGACGTCCAGAACGCCGTCCGCCGACACTGCGACCCGCGTCAGTAACCCGCCTGCTTGTCGACCTCGTTGATGAGCGGCTCGCCGGCGAGGTATCGCTTCAAGTTGTGCACGAACAGATCGGCGGAGCGGGCCATGTACTGAGGGTGCGTTCCGGCTATGTGGGGTGTGATGACCACCTGCGGGAGGGTCCAGAGGGGGCTGGAGGGCGGCAACGGTTCGGCGGCGAAGACGTCGAGTCCGGCCCCGGCGAGCCAGCCCTCGCGCAGAGCGCGGACGAGCGCCGATTCCTGCACCAGCTCGCCGCGGCCGATGTTGATGAGCAGCGCCGAGTGCTTCATTTTCTTGAGCTGCCTCTCGCCGATCATCCCGTGCGTCGCCCGGGTGAGCGGCACCGCCAGGACCAGGACGTCGCTGTCGCGCAGCAGCGCTTCCTCTTTGCCGGCCAGCAGGAGTCGATCGACGCAGTCCGGCTTGGGACGGGCGGTACGTGCCAGCCCCCAGACGGTCATCCCCAGGGCGCGCGCGCGCACGGCCAACTCCCGGCCGATGTCGCCGAGACCGAGAATGCCGAGCAGCTTGCCGCTCAGCTCCTCGAGCGGCGGCTGGCGGGCGTAAAGGTCCTGCTGCGCCCAGCGGCGCTCCGCCTGGGCGCGCACCGCGTCGGCGATGCCGCGCGTCATCGACAGGATGAGACCGAGGGTGTGCTCCGCCACGGCAACCGAATTGACGCCGCGCGACGAGGTGATGCGGACGGCGCTCTTGACCAGCTCGGGGTTGAGGACGCGATCGACGCCGGCCAGCGGCGTGTGCAGCCAGCGCAGCGCGTCCGCCTTGTCCACGTGCCGCCGCGCGA
>DAISWT010000169.1:0-6190 GCA_036826235.1 Acidobacteriota bacterium
TACTCGTCCAGCGTGTAGAGCGGCAGCGTCGGCGAGGTGAGCGCGATGTAGATGATCGGCTGGTCGGCCGGATTGACCTTCTGGTACACGGGCGGGCTCGGCATGTCCCTCGGGAGCTGGGACGCGGTCTTGGCGATCGCCGACTGGACGTCCTGGGCGGCGGCGTCGAGCTGCCGGCTGAGATTGAACTGCAGCGTCACCTGCGTCGTCCCCAGCGCGCTCGTCGAGGTCATCGAGTCGAGCCCGGCAATGGTCGTGAACTGCCGCTCGAGCGGCGTCGCGACCGCGGCGGCCATCGTCTCGGGGCTGGCGCCGGGGAGAGTCGCCGTGACCTGGATGGTCGGGAAGTCGACGTTCGGCAGGTCGCTGACCGGGAGCTGCAGGTAGGCCATCGCCCCGAAGATGAGGATCCCGAGCATGACGAGCGTCGTCATGACCGGTCTGCGGATGAACAGATCCGAGATGTTCACGAACCGGCTCCCCCTGCCGTGGTCGCCGGGCCGCCCGCCGGCCCGCCACCCGGTCCCTGCTTGACCGCGACCCGGGCGCCCGGAACGAGACGGATCTGCCCGTCGGTCACGACCTGCTCCTCCGGCTGGAGGCTTCCGTCGACGAGCGTGTCGGGCCCCGAGGCGACGCCCGGGACGACCGGCCGGGATTCTACGGTGAGATCCTTTTTCACGACGAACACGAAGGATCCCTGCTGGCCGGTCTGGATCGCCTGGGTCGGCACCAGGAGCGCGTTTCGCCGGATCGACACCTGGAGCCCGGCGGTGACGAACTGTCCCGGCCACAGCCGGCGATCGTGGTTCGGGAAGGTGGCCTTGAGCAGGACGGTGCCGGTTGCGCTGTTGACGGCGTTGTCGACGAAGCTGAGCCAGCCGCTCTCCGGCGCGGAGTCGATGTCCGGGATCGTCGCCCGGACCTCCAGCCGCCCGGACATCCGGCGCGCCTTGATCTCCGGCAGGGCGCGCTCGGGCACCCAGAACGACACGTAGACCGGATCGATCGTGTTGATAACCACCATGGGCGTGTCGGCGTTCGCCTTGATGAGGTTCCCCTGATGCACCATCAGCTGGCCGGTGCGGCCGTCGATGGGGGATCGGATCGTGCAGTACTCGAGCTGGACGGTGGCGTTCTCCACCGCCGCCTGGTCGGCGCTGACCGAGGCCTCGAGAGCCGCGGCGTTGGTGCTGATGCGATCGAACTCCTCCTGAGTGACGTAGTCCTTCTTCACCAGGTCCCTGTAGCGCTCCACGTCGGCCCGGGCGGTCCTGAGCTGGACCGTGTCCTTGTCGAGCTGGGCCTTCGCCGACTTCAGCGCCGCGTCATAAGGGCGGGAGTCGATTCGGAACAGGACCTGGTCCGTTCTGACATCCTGCCCTTCGTGGAAACGGACCTCCACCAGTTCGCCCCCGACCTGGGCCTTGACCGCGACCGTCGAGTAGGGCTCGACCGAGCCGATCTCGCTGATCACGACCGGAACATCCCTGCGGGTCACGACGCCGACGCTGACCGGCACCGGATCGCCCACGCCCGCCGTCGCCGGCGCCCCCCGGGCGCATCCCGCGGAGAGCGCCGCGCTCCCGAGCACGACACCGATGAGGGCGCGCCGACGGGGTTTCATGGAGAATCGCTCCCCTGACTCGCCCCGGGGCCCCACAGGGTACCCGTATCATGCGCGAGCTGCGCCACGGCAAGGAACCAGTCGGTACGCGCCCCCGTCTCCTGGGCCCGCGCGGCCTCCAGGGCAGCCTCGGCGGTGAGCAGGTCGAGGATGCTGCCGACCCCCGCGCGGTAGCGTGCCGAGATCGCTTCGTACGACTGGCGCGCGCTCTCGACGAGGTCGCGGGAGGTCGCCACCCGCTGCGTCGCGGTCTTCTGGCTGTAGTAGCTTCTCCAGACCTGGAAGATCACCTGCTGCCGCAGGTTGTCGAGCCGGGCGCGCTCCGTCTCTTCGTCGGCCTCCGCCTTGAACACGTTGTAGTGGTAGGTCAGGCCGTTGAAGATCGGAACGGTGAGCGTGAGCGCCGCGCCGTAGACGTCCTGGTAGTTGTAATCGGGGGCGTAGTAGATCCGCCCCGCGTTGAGACTGGTGGAGAGAATCGGCCGGTCGAGGGACTTGACCTGACGGACGTGGGCCTCCGTCTTGAGGACGAGAGAGCGCGCCGCGGCCAGGTCCGGCCGGCGGGCTTGGGCCTCGGCGATAAGGCGCTCGACCTCCTCCGTGCCCCGGTGCAGCGGGATGTCCTGCTCCGGGATCTCGACCTCGAAGCCGGTGTTGGCCGGCAGCCCCAGCGCGGTCGCGAGAACGCCGTGGATCGTCTGGATCTGACCCTGCACCGTCTCGTGGGACAGCTGCGCCTGGGACAGGCCCGTCTTCGCCTGCAGGATGTCGACGATGGTGCTGAGCCCCGCGTCGTGGCGCAGCGTGGCGGCGTCGAGACTGGCCTGGGCCTCCTTGACGGCCGCTGCCTCCGCCTTCTCGAGGGTGCGCGCGTTCAGGTACTGGTAGTACGCCTGCTCGACCCTCAGGACCGCGTCCTGGATCGCCGCGTTGTGCGACCAGTCGGCGGCGATGAGCGCCTGTCGCGCCTCCTCGACGGCAGCCTTCCGGCCCCCGAAATCGAGGAGGAGTTCATTGAGTACGACCGACGGCTCCGTGTTCGTCGTCAGGAAGGTGAACTGCCCTCCGACTGCCGACCCCTTGGTCCGGTTCGTCACCTCCTGCCCGAACACCACCGGGTAGTAGGCGCCGCGCTGCGCTCCGAGGGCGGCCGCCGCCGAGCGCGCGGCGCTCCAGGTGACGCGCGTGTCGGGACTGTTGCGCAGGGCCAGGTCGATCAGGTCGTTCAGGCCCCAGTTCTGGGCCGTCTTCAGCAGGTCGGCGGGGATCGGCGTCGCCGGCGCGGCGGGCGGCGGTGCAGGGATCGTGCCCGGCTGCGGAGTCCATGGGACTGCGGGCCCGGGCGGCGCCCCCGGCGCGGTGCGGACCTCCGACATCCGGTGGACGCAGCCGGCCAGCGCGAGCAGGCCGGCCAGCGCGGCGAGCCGGGCGCCCGCTCGAACCGCCCGCCGCGCGAGAGGCGGGCCGCGCTCGATCGTCCTGCCTGCCCGTCTCATGCGGCGCCCCCGGGGACCTCACGCCGCGCGTGGGCTCGGAACCCGGCGGCGGAGAACCGGACGATGTGATGCACCACCGCCGTCAGAGCGAAATCGTCCCGGTGCCCGCCGCGGGCGGCGCCGGGGGCGTGGCGCATCTGCACGACGTGCACAAGCTGGGCGACGAGCGAGTGAAAGCACCGGCGCGCCGCTCGCGCGTCGAGCCCCCGACAGATCGGGCGGACCGCGTCGGTCAGGGCCTTCTGCACCGGCTCGACCATCTCGCGCTGGAAGGTGCCCGGAGCAAGGTGGGGATCCAGGAGCTCGCGCGAGATGAGCTTCATCCAACGCCGGCCGCCACTCTCGTCGAGGTGCGGCTCGAGAAACGACATGGTGAACGCGCGCAGCGGCAGCTCCAGGCTCGCGCCGTCCCCCGCCCGGATCATCGCCCGCCGGATGCTCCCGATCCGCTGCTCGCGCAGCGCCCCCAGGCGGCGGCGGAACATCTCCCGGTACAGACCGGTCTTGCCCCCGAAATGATAGTTGACGGCCGCGACATTGCAGCCGGCTTCGGCGGTGATGGCGCGCACCGAGGTCGCCCGGAAGCCGCGCGCGGCGTACAGCCTCTCGGCCGCGTCGAGCAGGCGATCGCGCGTCCCGTTGCGGCTCTCGGGGCTCGAGGGAAGACGCGACCGGACGGCTCTCATGCGTTCTCCGCGCGGGGAGAAAACATACGTTTCAAACGAGCGTATGAATCTAGCACCACCCCCCGGGCCGTTGCAAGACGGTCGTTGTCTCTCCGAGCCTTCAGGAGGGGCCGGGCGCCACCTTGTCCCGCTCGTCGCGGCGGCGCATCTTCTCGAGGATGGCGCCGGCCCGTTCCCCGCCGGGGCTGCCCGCCGGGAACAGACGGACCGCTTCCCTGAGCTCGGCGCGGGCCCGCTCGCGCTGCCGCAAGGCGCGCGCCACCAGACCCATGGCGAAGTGCGGCTCCGGCAGGTCGGGTCGGGCGCGCAGCCCGCGCTCGCAGAACGGCTCCGCCGCCGCGAAGTCGCCCTCGCCGTAAATCGACAGGCACAGATCGGCGAGGGCCAGGCCCTGGCCGGGAGCCAGGCGGATCGCGAACTGCCACTCGCGCCGCGCGTCGGCCACGCGGCCAAGGGCCTCGTAGGCCTCGCCCAGGCTGCGCCGGACGTCCGCGAAATCGGGGTCGATCTGCAGCAGCGCCTCGTAGCGCCGGGCCGCCTCCTCCCAGTCCCCGCGCTCCGCCGCCATGGTGGCGAGGGCGTTGTACGGATCGATCCGTCGCGGGTTCATGGCCATGGCTTCCAGGTAGGCGGCGCGCGCTTCCTCCGCGTGCCCCCTGGTCCGGAGCGCGTAGGCGCGGTTCAGCGCCGCTTCCTCGGGGTACGACTCGCTCGGCTGGCGGGCGTCGAGGTTGAACAGGACGAGGCCGAGCGCCAGCGTCGCGACGACCCGCGGGCGGCGGACGCTGTCCGGCAGACTGGCCATGAAGTGGCCGGCGAACAGGGCCGCGACCGGCACCAGCGGGAGACGGTAGCGGTCGGTCGGAAAGAACAGCAGCACGGAAATCGCATACGCAGCCGCGTACATCAGCAGGAGGGATCGCCCGCCGCGCCGGGCCCGGGACGCCGAATCCGCCTCGGCGTCGCGCGGCGGCAGGAACGCCCCCGCCAGCGCCAGGGGCGCCACCACGCCGAAAGGAAAGGACACGCCGAAGCGCCACAGGAGCAGAGCGAGCAGCGTGGACTCGCGCCGGTAGCCGTACTGGTCCTGATTGCGGGGAATCTCCCGGCCGGCGATCAGATCCCCGGTCTTGCGTACGTACAGCCTCAGCGTCTGGGCCGGGGACTCGCGCAGGAAGTCGAGGGCTCGGCCGGTGAAGTAGCGCGAGCGCGCGGCCGCGCCCACGATGCCGCGGTTCTCCGGCTCCTGCGCCAGGTGCTCGAACTCCCCGCCGGGCCGCAGGCGAATCGTCCTGTCATAGTCGGGATTGTTGCCGATGTAAAAATTGATCCCCCCGTTGCTCGAGATCAGGACGGCCTCGCGGGCGACCAGGACGTTGCGGGCGGTCACGGCGGCGATCGGCAGCGTCACGCCAAGCGCGAACACCGCCGCGCAGCGCCCGGAGCGCCCGCTCCGTCCCCACACCCAGGCGGCCGCCGGGGGCACCGCCAGGAGAATGTTCGGCGTCGCCGTGCCCGCCAGCCCCCAGAGGACGCCCGCGGCGAGGTAGTCCCTCGGCACCGGCGCGGCCCGCAGAAGCATCAGCAGGCCGGCCAGCACCAGGACGATGTGCAGCACGGGAATGAGCGGCTGCGCGTCGAAGTGGATGAGCGGGCCGTAGAACGCCATGACCAGCGCGGCGCCGCAGGCCGGTCTCTCCCCGAACACGCGGCGGCCGATCAGGTAGATCAGCATGCACGACAGCGAGCCGAGCGCCGCCTGCGCCGCATAGATCCCCGCCATCCGCGTGCCGATGGTCACGAACAGCAGAGCCAGGAAGTAGGGGTAGAGGGGGGGCTGCCAGAAGACTTGATGGCCGGCGGTAAGCGACCCCCCGGCGATGGCCGCCGCCATGCGGAAATAGTTCGGGCCGTCGATGAGGGGAACGTCGAAATACGGCGAGGACCGGATCTGCCAGAGGTACAGAAGCCGCACGGCGAACGCGAGGGCGAAGACGAGGCCGGACCGGCGGCTCCCTCGCAAACTCCTCGGATCCATCGTTGACAGGTCCCCCGGGCGGTCAGTATAATCGCCGGTCCGTCCAGGGAAAAGACGAGCGCTTTCAGGGGGAGCACCCGTGAGTTACGCTGTCATCAACGCCGGCGGCAAGCAGCACAAGGTGACGGTCGGCGAGCAGATTCGGATCGAGAAGATCGAGGCCGGCATCGGAGACAAGGTCACCTTCGACCAGGTCCTGGCGCTGCAGACGGACGGCGGGCTCGTGGTAGGCCGGCCCGTCCTGAAGGGCGCCAGGGTCGTGGGACGTGTCGTGGCCCAGGACAAGAACAAGAAGGTGCTCATCTTCAAGAAGAAGCGCCGCAAGCAGTACCGGCGCACCCGC
>DAISWT010000170.1:0-6167 GCA_036826235.1 Acidobacteriota bacterium
CGGCGACCCGGCGTCCGGCTACTTCCTGGTCGCGGCGAGGGGCACCGGCGGCACGGGGCCCTGGGGCGCCTACGGGCGGTGAGACGCGCCCGCCGCCCCTGCTGCATCGTCCTCGTCCTGATCCTGTCCGGAGTTCCAGCGGCGCGTTCCCAGACCACCTCGGCCTCCATCACCGGAACGGTGCGCACGCGCGACGGCGGGGCGGTCCCGGGCTCGCTGGTGCAGGCCCGTTCGGCCGCGACCGGCGCCGAGCGCTCCGCGATCGCCGATGCCGGCGGGCGCTATCGCATCGATCTGCTTCCTCCCGGCGAGTGGACCGTCCTGGCGCGTCTCGGCGACGCGCTCGCCAGCGAGCCGCGCACCGTCACCCTCCACCTGCAGCAGACCCTGGTTCTCGATTTCGAGATCGGCTCCGCCCTCACCGAGAACGTCACCGTGAGCGCCGAGCCGCCTGTCGTCGATCCGGCGCGCACGACCGGCGAGTTGCGTGTCGGCTCCGAAATCATCGAAGACCTGCCGCTCAACGGCCGCGCCTTCACCGACCTGGCGCTGATTGACGGCTCGGTGCTGCCGTCGACGCCCGGAGAGTTCCTGGGGGAGCGCGCGCCGGTCCTGCTGGCGAACGGACAGTCCGGGCGGGCCAACTCGTTCCTGGTCGACGGACTGGACAACAACGATCTGACCAGCGGCACGGCGCTGAACGCCTTCTTCTCGCAGCAGGTGATCAAGGAGTTCGTGGTGATGACGCACCAGTTCGCGCCCGAGTTCGGCCGGGCGGGCGGCGGCATCCTGAACATCATCACCGAGCAGGGGACCAACGTGCCGACCGCCAGCTCCTTCGTCCAGGGCGTCAGCCGCCGGGTCAACGCGCCGGGCGGATTCATCGACTCGCTGCCGGGAACGGCCAGGGTGGACGACACCGACAGCCGCCTCACGACGGGATTCAAGATGGGCGGCCCCCTGCGCCACGACAAGGCGTTCTACTTCCTGGCCTACGAGCACCAGGCCCAGGACGCCGTGGTCCCGTTCACCGGCGTCGGCCGCGACGGCGTCGCGGGCGGCGTCGTGGTCGAGCCGAACCGCGACGACAATCTCTTCCTGAGGACCGATTTCAACCTGACCGGCTCGCAGTTCCTCATGCTTCGGCTGTCGGGCGACCGACGCAGGAACGGAGGGCTGAACATCGGCGGGACCGACACGCCGGAATCGGGGTTCCACCTGGAGGAGAAAGATTTCCAGTTGGCGGCGTCGCTCAACTCGATCCTGTCACCCGTCCTGCTCAACGAGGCCCGCTTCTTCGTCGGGACCTCGGGCTTTGACCAGTTCGCCAACTCCGGCCGCCCGGGCGTCGATCGTCCCTCCGGGACGTTCGGCGGCAGCAACCTGTATCGCCAGATCCGCGACGAGGACCGGGTGCAGCTGGTCGACAATCTCACCTGGACGACGGGCGCCCACTCGTTGAAGTTCGGGATCGATGTCATCCACTCGCGCACCCGGATCGGCACGCGTTTCAACCCGAACGGCAACTTCCTGTACGAGACCGACGCGCCGTTCGAGCCGGGCGACTGCGGCGATCTGAATGCCAGCGACGTCACGACCTACGGCGACAACCCGATTCCCTGCCCGGGAACCGTCGGCGTAGACGACGACGGCGACGGGGTGATCGACGAGCCGGGTCTCATCCGCACCTACCCGGAGGTCTTCCAGCTCATCGAGGGGGAGCCCTCCGCCCAGCTCGACGATACCGCCTTCGCCTGGTTCGCGCAGGACTCCTGGCGTGCCGGCGATCGTCTCGTCCTCGACTACGGCCTGCGCTACGACCTGAGCACCTTCGTCCTGCCGAAGGGCACGGCGGTCCCCTCGTCCATCCCGAACGGCGGCGCCGGCCGCGACACCGACAACTTCTCGCCGCGCCTGGGATTCGCCATCACGCCGAAGCGGAACGGCCGGTTCGTGATCCGCGGCGGGGGCGGTCTGTTCTATGACAAGCTGGTGCTCGGCTTTCCGGCGGTCGCCGCCATCACTTCGGGCACCCAGATCGGTCTTCTGTTCCCGCAGGGTGAGGCGCTGGAGATCACCGAGAGCGTGGTCGAGCAGGTCGGCATCGACGCCATCAAGGCGGGGCTGGTGTTCCCACCCCAGCTGGTCCTGCGCTTCTCGACCGGCACGCGGCTCGAGACGCCCTACACCACCCAGTACAACCTCGGCGCCGAGTGGGCCGTCGGCGCGCACGGATCGATCGAGGCGATCGCGACGCGTGTCCTGGGATATCACCTGCCGCTGCTGCGCGATCTGAACCCGCCGATCAATCCCATGCCGCGCGAGATTCCCCGGCACGCCGACGGCACGGTCGGCTCGATCGCCGCTATCGTCACGGAGGGACGCTCGTGGTACAGCGGGCTCAACCTCGGCTACCGCTGGCGCGGCAAGGACTCGTGGTACTCGGCATCCTATGTCCTGTCAAGGGCCGAGGACCTCGGACCGGACCCGCTGAAAGGCGGCATCTCTCTGCCGCCCGACTCGAACAACATCCCGGGGGAGCGCGGTCCGAGCGACACCGATCGGCGCCACAACCTCGTCCTGGTGGGCGAGACGCATCTTCCATGGCTCGGTCTGCGCGTCTCGGGCGTGGCGCGGCTCGCCTCGGCCCCGCCGTTCAACGTCACCACCGGCCAGGACGAGAACCTCGACGGCATCACCACCGACCGGCCTCCTGGCGTCCGCCGTAACACCGGCGCTTCGACGCCCCTGGAGCCGATCAACCAGGTGCGGCAGGACGCCAACGTCCTGCGGCAGGAGGTCGGCCTTCCTCCCCTGCCGCCCGTCACCTCGATCCCGTCCCCGCCGAAGTTCGCCCAGGTCGATCTGCGGCTGTCGCGCCCCTTCCCCTGGGGCGATCACCACGGCGGCGGCGGCGAGCTGTTCGTGCAGGTGTTCAACGTCCTGAACCGCTTCAACGGCGGCCCGATCGAGGGGCGCGTCATCTCGCCCGATTTCGGCCGCCCGATCGGCCAGCTGGGGCCGCCGCGCACCATCGAGGCAGGGCTCAAGATCGGGTTCTGAAGGCGAACGCCAGCAGCGCCGACTGCTCCAGGAGGTGTGCCTTGTGCGAGCCGGCCGCCGGGCTGGCGCTTTCGGGCCGCGTCACGGTTGCAACGCCGCGCCCGCCGAGCAGCGCCTGAAGGCGCGGCCGCAGATAATCGAGCGCCCCCATGTTGCGCGGCTCCTCCTGCACCCAGAGGATCTCGCTCCTCCCGATTCGGGGTTCGAGCGCTTCCTTCATCTCGCGTTCCGGGAACGGGTAGAGCTGCTCCAGCCGGACGATGGCGGTGCGGGCGTCGCCCAGCCGGGCGCGCTCGGAGCGCAGCTCGTGCGCGATCTTCCCGGAGCACAGGAGAACCCTGGACGGCTCCTCGATGTCCGCGTCGGCGATCACGGCGCGGAAGCGGCCCGCCGCCAGATCGGCGACCGGCGAGGCCGCCGCCGGCGCGCGCAGCATCCCCTTTGGAGTGAGCACGACTAGCGGCTTGCGCCAGCGGCGCAGCGCCTGGCGGCGCAACAGGTGGAAGTACTGCGCCGCCGTCGACGGCTGGCACACCTGGATATTGTCCCGGGCCGCCAGGTCGAGGAAACGCTCCGGGCGCGCGCTGCTGTGCTCGGCTCCCTGCCCCTCGTAGCCGTGCGGCAGCAGCAACGCCAGGCCGGACAGGAGCCCCCACCTGTCCTCGCCCGCCGCCAGGCACTGGTCGATGATCACCTGCGCGCCGTTGGCGAAGTCGCCGAACTGCGCCTCCCACACGACCAGCGCCTCGGGGTAGTCGCGGCTGTAGCCGTACTCGAAGCCGAGGGGCGCCGCCTCGGACAGCGGCGTGTCGTAGATCGCGAAGCGCGCCCTCCCGCCGCCGGCCTGAGCCAGGGGGTAGAACTCGGCGCCGGTCCCGGTGTCGATCAGGACCGCGTGTCTCTGGTTGAAGGTGCCGCGCCGGCTGTCCTGCCCGCTCAGGCGGACCGGAACGCCGTCCTGAAGGAGCGAGCCGAACGCCAGGGCCTCGGCCATTCCGAAGTCGACCGGGCGCTTTCCTTTTCCCATCTCCAGACGCTGCTCGAGCCCGCGGCGCACTTTCGGATGGACGTGAAAACCGTCCGGCGCCGTGGTGATGCGGCGGGCGATCTCCAAGAGACGCGCGGCGGGCACCGCGGTGTCGACCTCGAGCGCCGGATCGTAGGGGCCGCCGACATACGCCCTCCAGTACTCCGGCAGCGTCCGGAGCGGCGGCAGCCGGGTCATCGCCCGCGCCGTGTCGAGCTCGGAGCGCAGGCGGTCGTTGACGTCGCGCTCCAGGGCGGCGATCTCCTCCCCGCTCGCGCCGATGCGCTCGGCGTAGGACCGCCAGAGCATCGGCAGCCCCTGGATCGTCGCGTACAGCAGCGGCTGGCTGGTGGTCGGGTCGTCGACCTCGCTGTGACCATAGCGACGGTAGCCGATCAGATCGACGACCACGTCGGTCCCGAAGGCCGCCCGGTAGTCGAGCGCCATCCGCCCGGCGCGCGCCGCGGCCTCCGGCTCGAAGCCGTTGACGTGCAGAATCGGGATATCCAGACGCTTCGCCACGTCCGAGGCGAAGCGCGACGAGTGCAGCGACTTCGGCTCCGTGGTGAAACCGATGAGGTTGTCGACCACCACGTGCACCGTGCCGCCGACCGAGAAGCCGGGTATCTGCGACAGGTTGAGAGTCTCGGCGGCGATCCCCTGCCCGGCGAGCGCCGCGTCGCCGTGCAGCAGGACAGGGACGACCCGGACGCGCGCCTCGTCCATCCGGCCGGCGCCGGCCCCGGCCGCCGCCAGCCGCTCCTGCCGCGCGCGGGCGCGCCCCATCATCACCGGGTCGACGGCCTCGAGATGGCTGGGATTCGACACCAGGTGGATGTGCAGCTCGCCGCCGGAGGGCGCGCGGTACGTGCCGGTCGCCCCGACATGGTAGCGCAGGTCACCGCTCCCCATGACGCTTTCGGGAGCGATGTCCTCGAAATCGGCGAACAGGATCGACGGCGGCACACCGACCACCTGCGCCAGGACGTTCAGCCGGCCCCGATGGCTCATCCCGATGAGGATGATCTCCGCGCCTTGCCCGGCAGCCGCGTCCAGGACCGCGTCGAGGAGCGGGATGAGGGCCGCCGCCCCTTCGAGCGAGTAGCGCTTGGTGCCGACGTAGCGCGTGTGCAGGAAACGCTCGAACAGCTCGGTCGCCGCCAGCCGCTCAAGGATGCGGCGGCGGTCCGGCGCGGGGGGCAGGGTCTCCATCGCCGCGGCGATGAAGCGGCTGCGCTCCGGATGCGGCAGGTGCATGAACTCGGCGCCGATCGGCCCGCAGTAGGCCCGCCGCCAGCCGGCCGCCGCTTCGGAGCGCTCCGCCTCGGCCAGCGCCGCGTCCAGATCGGCGTGGCGCAGCGGCGCCAGCCGGCCGAGCGGATCGAGATCGGCCGCGAGGTATCCCCAGCGCCTGAAGACATCGGCGGACGGCATCGGCAGAAGTTTACCACCCGGGCCGATCGACTATAATGCGCGCCCCTTCGAGGAGGTGCCATGGAGCCGGAAGTCGAGATCTTCGCCGCCCTCGCCGTCGGCGACACGCAGCGGTTCAAGACGCTTCTGGAGACGCGGCCCGACCTGGTCAACGCGCGCAACGAGAACGGAGACTCACTCTTGATGACCGCCGCCTACACCGGCCGGCGCGATCTGTTCGACGTGTTGCTCCAGAATGGAGCGGGCATCAGCGTCTTCGAGGCCTCGGCCCTGGGCCTCCCCGACCGGGTCCTGGGGTGTCTCAAGACCGATCCGTCCCTCGTGGGGGCCTACAGCCACGACGGCTGGACCCCCCTGCACCTCGCCTCGTTCTTCGGTCACCAGGAGGTGGCCGATCTGCTCCTGGACCGCGGCGCCGACGTCAACGCGCGCTCGCGCAGCACGCGCTTCGCCCGGGAGAACACGCCCCTGCACGCCGCCGCCGCCAACCGGAACGTGGCGGTCGCCGAGCTCCTGATCGCCCGCGGCGCCGATGTCAACGCGCGGGACGGCAGCGGCTTCACCCCCCTGGCGCTCGCCGCCAACAACAAGAACGACCTGATGGTGGTGATCCTGCTCGAGAAAGGCGCGCAGATCAGCTAGC
>DAISWT010000171.1:0-6158 GCA_036826235.1 Acidobacteriota bacterium
AGGTTGTAGTGAGTCTCGTAGTCCTGCGAGTCGACCTGCTGCTCGACCCCCTTCTTTAAGGCACGAAAGATCTCGTCCAGGCTGTGCCCCGGTCCCTCGAGCGCTTCCTGCTCCTGCGTGTCGACCGCCACGTGCGCCTCCGCCAGGCTGCGGTCCAGCTCACCCGCCAAGTCGAAGAAGTCGCCGTCGGCGGCAGGCTTGGCGTTCTCGACGCGGAACACGGGCGTCGCCTTGGTCGCGCGCGGCATGTCCGCAGGCGCGGGGCGGGGCGCCGGGAGGACCATCGTCTGCGCTCCGAAGGCGCGCTCGACATCCAGGTCGAGCTCGCTGGGCTCGGATGGCGGAGCGGCTGGCGCCGCTGGCATCTCCGCCGCCGGACGATTGGCCCTTTCGAAACGGTTTGCCACCTCCTGGCTGCCCGGATACTGCTTCTGGAGCTGGAACAGCACGGCGCGCGCCTCTTCCAGAAGCCCCTGATCGATGTAGAAATCGACCTCTCCCAGCTTCTCGGCATCGGGATCGCCGCCCCCCGCCGCGGCGTACGCCGGGGAGCGGTCCGCGCCCGCTGACGCGGGTGGCGTCGCGCCTCCATCGTCTTCCACCTCGATGGTGATCTCATCGTCGCCCATGTCGAGAGACAGGCCGCCCGCCAGGTCGTCCGGGGTCTCCTCCTCGATCTTCTCGGGCGCCGGCCGGACCGCCGCCTGGGGGGGCGCCGAGGCCGGCGCGGCGGCGCGGGTGGTCGCGGCGGGCTTCTTTTTTTCGGGTTCTTCGGGCATGTCGATCTCGAGCTCCATGTCCGAGACCGGGACTTCCTCCACGCCACCCCTGACGGGAGCGGCGGTCTGGCTTGTCGGCTCGATCTCCAGCTCGGTCCCGCCGCTGATCTCCTCGATCTCCAGCTCCGGGGGAGGTGCTGCCGCCGGTGGCGCCAGCTTCGCGGCGGCCGGTGCTTTCGGGGGCTTCAGCGACGCCGCCAGTTTTGGCGGGGGGGCAACCGGTGCGGTCTTGGCCGGCTCGGCAGCGGCAGGGGCGGCGGTGAACTCCTGCAGACGCGGATTGTTCGGGTCGATCCGGATCGCCTCGTTGACGAGGTCCTGCGCCTCCTCCGCACGGTTGCGCGATTTCATGATCGACGCCAGGGACAGGCACTCGGCGACCGCCTTCTCCTTGTCCCCTTCCTCGTAATAGATCTCCTTCAGCTTGGAGTGCGACGGAACGTGCTTGGGGTACTTGGCCAGGACCTTCAGGAGCTGTTCCTTCGCCTTCTCGAGGAGCCCGTACTTGACGAAGACCTCGGCCTCGGTGAAGTGCTCGGTGACGAAGTCGTCGTCTTCGGGCTCGTCGCCCTCCTCGTCGGGCTCCGCCTGCATGTCCTGGATCTTGCTCTGCGGTCCGTAAGGCTCTTCCCCGACGTCCCCGAGAGCGTCCGCCCCGGACGCGACTTCCGTCTCTTCGATCGAAACCGCGGCGGCCGCGTCCTCCTCGAGGGCGAGCGCCCCTTCCTGGATATCGGGAACCCGCGCTGCCGCTGTCTGGGCGCGGGGGCCGCCGCCCCCTCCGGGGGCCGCTGCAGGCGCCGCCTTCGGCGCGCCGCCACCCGCACGCTCACTGAGTCGATCGAGCATCTCGGCACACTTCGGGTTCTGCGGATCCAGCCCCTGCATCGTCTTGAGGATGCCGGCCGCCTCCTCGCGCTCTCCGGTGTGCAGGAGCGTCTCGGCGAGGCCCTGCAAGGCCTCGAACTGCGCCTTCTTGTCACTCGCCTGCTCGGCGACGGCCGCGCGCTTCATCAGGCCGCCGCGATGGTTGGGGAAGGCGCGCAGGAACTCATCGATCATTCCGGCCGCGTCCGTCGCCCGGGACGCCCCCAGGTAGCCCTCCGCGGCGCGCGACACCCACTCGAGAGCGGCGTCCGCCTCGTCCTTCGAGATGTAGAAGCGCGCCAGAGCGCAGGCGACGTCGGGTGGAGCGTCCTCGATCCCCCGCAGCCTCTGAAAGACCTTTTCGGCCTCCGAGGTCTTGCCGGCGGCGAGGTAGGCTTCACCCAGAAGTGCCAGCGAGCGCGGATTGTCGCCGTTCGCCTTCGCCATGGCGACGACCGTGGACAGAAGCTCCCCCGGGCTCTTCTCGGCCTCTTTCGTCAGCGCCAGGACGAGGCTCATCATGTCGGGATCGCCCGGGACGATCTTCGACCCCTTCTGGGCGACCTTGAGCGCCTCGTCGAACATTCCCTTCCTGGCCAGGTCCTGGGCGACCACGCGGAACTGTGCGCCGGCGTCCGGCGTGCTGCCCGCCCGCACCAGCATGTCCGCGTACGTCAGCCGGATCTTCATGTTGTCCGGCTCGATCTCGAGGATGCTGGCGAACACCTCGATGGCCTTCTTGAAATGGCCACCCTTGATGTGACGGTCCGCCACCGCCAGATACTGGGCCTTGGCCTCGATGGTCAGCCCCTGCTGGTGGTAGAGGCCGGCCAGCTTCCACAGACAGTCGACGTTCGCCGGGTCGAGCTTGCTCACCTTCTTGTACATGGCGATCGCCTTGAGGAAGAAGCCGTCCGCGGAGTAGAACTCGGCGATGCGCAGGAAGAACCGGATGGCGTCCTGGTTCTTCCCGACCCGGACGCAAAGGTCGCCCAGCTTGTTGAGCACCCCCATGTCGCGGCTGTTGTCTTCGAAGAGTTTCTTGTACTCGCCGATGGCCTCGGGGATCTTGCCGGCCTTGACGAATTTCTCGGCGCTGGCGAGCGTCTTGGTGCGGTCGAGGGGCATCAGTGCACCCGCCCGGGCGTCGAGAAGAGCGGCGGCGCGGGCGCGACCTCCGGCCGCACGCCGCGGAAGGTAGAGCGGTGCAGCGGAGTGGGGCCATAGCGGGCCAGCGCGTCGAAATGGTCGCGGGTGCCGTAGCCCTTGTGCCGGTCGAATCCGTAGGCGGGGTAGAGACCGTGGAAGAAACGCATCATCTCGTCGCGGTAGAACTTCGCGACGATCGAAGCCGCCGCGATGCTGGCCGAGAGCCGGTCCCCGTGCACGATGCCCCTCTGCGGGGTCGCGATCCCCGGGATGGTCAGAGCGTCCACGAGCACGAATTCGGGCCGCACCCTGAGCGCCTCCACGGCGCGCCTCATCGCCACAAGCGTCGCCCGCAGGATGTCGGTCCGATCGATCTCGTCCGGATCGACCACCCCCAGCGCGAACGCCAGCGCCCGCGTCGCGATCTCCCGCGCCAGGCGCTCGCGGTCGGGCGGGGCGAGCAGCTTGGAGTCGCGGACCCCCTGGACCGGCCGGTCCCGGTCGAGAACGACCGCTCCCGCCACCACCGGGCCCGCCAGGCAGCCCCGACCCACTTCGTCCACGCCCGCCACGACCCGGTATCCTTCGACGGACAGTCGCCGCTCGTGTGTCCAGCCGGCGAGGCCGCGCCAGGGCACTCGTCTACCCCTGGGTTTCTTCTTCGACGCGCGCTGCCTTTCCCTTGCGATCCCTCAGATAGTAAAGCTTCGCCCGTCGCACTTTGCCCCGACGCACGACCTCGATCTTGCCGATGATCGGCGAGTGCATCGGGAAGATCCTCTCGACGCCGATGCCGTCGGAGATCTTCCGGACGGTGAAGGTGCTGCCGGTGCCGCCCCCCTTCATGGCGATCACCATGCCGCCGAAGACCTGGATGCGATCCTTCTCCCCTTCCTTGACCTTCACGTGCACCTTGACGGTGTCGCCTACCCGGAAGGCGGGCGGGGTTCCCTTGATCTCTTTCTGCTCGATCAGCTTCACGAAATCCATGGCGCCTCTCCTCCGCGCGTCCTTGCCGGGTCAGTGGTCCCGCATCGCCGACGCCCTGCCGGGAGCGCGGGGCTTCAGGAGATCGGGTCGTTTGCGGGCCGTCTCTTCCAGGGCCCGGGTCTTGCGCCACGCGGCGATTCTTTCGTGGTTGCCCGACAGCAAAACCTCGGGGACCTTGAAGCCCCGAAAGTCCGCGGGCCGCGTGTACTGCGGATAGTCGAAACACTCCTGGGAGAAGGTGTCGCGCCGCGCGGCCTCCTCGTCGCCGAGCGTCCCGGGCACCAGGCGCGTCAGGCTGTCCACCAGCACCATGGCCGGGATCTCTCCGCCGGTGAGGACGTAATCGCCGATCGAGATCGACTCGTCGGCCAGGTGCTCGCGTACTCGTTCGTCCACGCCCTCGTAATGCCCGCAGATCAGGATCAGGCGATCGTAGCCGGCGAGGCGCCGTGCTTCCGCCTGGTCATAACGCGTTCCCTGCGGGCAGAGCAGGAGCGTGCGCGACGACTCTTTGGGGTGACGATCCTTGATGGCCTCGACCGCCGCGAACAGGGGCCCGGGCACGAGGATCATCCCGCCGCCACCGCCGAACGGCACATCATCGATCTTCCGGTGGCGGTCGGACGCGAAGTCGCGCAGATCGTGAAGGCGTACCTCGACGAGGCCTCGGTCACGCGCCCGCATCACCATGCTGTGCGACACGGGCCCCTCGAACATATCGGGGAAGGCGGTGATGATGTCAAATTCCATACAGTTCCAGGAGGCCTTCGGGCGGGTCGATCGTGATGCACCCGGAGGCCACGTCGATGGCCGTGCAAATCGAGCGCGCGGCCGGCAGGAGGATCTCCTCCCGCGTGGACGGCCCGCCGCCGGGCCCCGGCTCGATCGCGAGAAGGGGCGTTCCACCGGTGTGCACGATGTCGCACACCTTGCCGATCTCGCGCCCGTCGCGCGTCCTGACGGTCAGGCCGACCAATTGGAAAATATAGTAGCTGCCCTCCGGGAGATCAACCAACCCGTTGCAGGGTATCAAGATATCCTGTCCGGCGATCTCCGCGGCCGCGGGCGCCGCATCGATTCCCCGGAATTTCAGGACGACTTTATCCCTGTAGATCGAGTACTCCTCGATCGCCAAACGCCTCAGGACGCCTCCCGGCCGCCCGACGAGCACCCACTCGCGACCCTCCAGCTGGTCGATGCCGCCCGGGACCAGCCGGGCCGTCAGGCGACCTCCCGCCCCCCGCAGCTTGAGACCGGTAGCGATCGGCACCTCGACATTGCCGCCGGGGCGCCCGCACCCGTCGTCACTCGACGATTTCAAGTTCGTAATAGGCGCCCTGCCGGGCCCCTGCGGCCTCGAGCAGCGTGCGCAGCGCCTGGGCCGTGCGGCCCTGCCGCCCGATGACGCGCCCCAGCTCCGGAGGGTCGACCGACAGCTCGAAGACCATGATCCCGTCTTCCTCGAACGAGGCGACGCTGACCGCCTCGGGATGGTCCACGAGGTCGCGCGCCATGGCCGCCACCCAGGCCCCGATATCCGGTGTCGCCAACGCCTGTCCCTCCCCGGTGCAGCCTCTAGGCCGGCCGCGCTTCCCGAGCCCTCTCGAGAAGCCTGCGGACCGTGTCGGAGGCGTGCGCCCCCTTCTTGATCCAGCCCTCGGCCCTGGTGACGTCGATGGCGATGACCTCCGGTTTCCGCTTGGGATCGTAGTAGCCGACCTGATCGGTGATCTTCGATCGCGGCGTGCGCGCCGACTCGGAGACCACCACCCGGTAGAACGGCTTGTTCTTCGTACCCGCCCTGCTCAATCGAATGACCAGCACTCGCCTGCCTCCTCGCACGGGCACCCCTCGGGCCCCGCGCCAGTTTTTTCGCTTAACGCCTAAACGATCGCGCGGCCCCGAGCAGCCCGGAGCGCATCCCCGGACCGCCGCGCGCCATGCTCTTCATCATCTTGCGCATCTGCTTGAATTGCTTCAGCAGGAGGTTCACGTCCGACACCGAGGTCCCCGAGCCGCGCGCGATGCGCAGGCGGCGGCTGCCGTCGATGATCTCGGGGCGCAGGCGCTCCTGGCGCGTCATCGAAGAGATGATGGCGCGTGTGCGGACGACGCCCTTCTCGTCGAGCGGCATGTCCCTGAATGACGCGGCCCCGGGCAGCATGTCCAGGATCTGTCGCAGCGAGCCGAGCCGCCTCATCTTGTCGAGCTGGTCCGCCAGATCCTCGAGCGTCAGCTCGCTCCTCTTCAGCCGCCGCGCCAAGGTCTCTGCCTCGTCCTTCGAGGCGACCGCCTCGGCCTTCTCGATGAGCGTCAGGACGTCGCCCATGCCGAGGATGCGCGAGGCCATCCGGTCGGGGTGGAAGTACTCGA
>DAISWT010000172.1:0-6137 GCA_036826235.1 Acidobacteriota bacterium
CGACATGGCCGACGACCGGGTCGGCGCCGATGGTCGGGCCGCCGATGGCGTCGATGGGGCGGCCGTCGCGGCGGGTGAGGTCGTCGATGATCTCGAGGAGGAGGCCGGCGATGAGGTGGAGCCCCTCGGGGTCGAGGGTGACGCGCTTGCAGTCGA
This sequence comes from Acidobacteriota bacterium, assembly GCA_036826235.1. Taxonomy (GTDB): domain Bacteria; phylum Acidobacteriota; class Polarisedimenticolia; order Gp22-AA2; family Gp22-AA2; genus Gp22-AA3. Next base: position 157 of record DAISWT010000172.1, read on the forward strand.
AGAACACCTTGGAGCGCTGGCCGGAGGCGAGGACGAATTCTCCCTTCAGGACGCATTTCTCCGTAATCAGCGCCTTGAGCCTGGAGCGCGCGTCCATCGGGGCCCCCCGCGCTATAATACTCGTCTTAAGAGGACCATGTCATCGAAGGTTCGACCGCCGGACGGCGGCTCGCTGCAGCTGGACGACGACCCGCAGGACAAACCCCGTGCCCGGGGCGAAGTGGTCTCCCTGGCGTCCTTGTGGACGGCGCGCCTCCTGCGGCTGCGGCCGCCGCACGGGCCGCGGCCGACGGGACAGCGGGTGCGTGACCCGCTGGAGGCGCCGCGCTGGGCGCTGACGCTGGCGGTCCTGCTGCTGATGCTGCTGTTCCTGGCGATGCTCGCTTTCTTCTTCGTGTCGTCCGAGGCGCGGGCCGACTCCGACGCCGGCATCAATTTCGACAAGCCGACCAAGGACTGGTACGCGGGGCCGGTGCGCTACATCATCACGCACCAGGAGGTGAAGGCCTACAAATCGCTCGAGACCGAGCTGGACCGGCGGAATTTCATCGACTGGTTCTGGCAGAGGCGCGACATCGAGCCGAGCACGCCGCAGAACGAATTCCGCGATCGCTACCAGCAGCGGGTGTTCGAGGCCACCCGGATGTTCGGCGACACCGCCACGCCGGGCTGGAAATCCGACATGGGGAAGATCTACATCCTGGTCGGCCCACCCGACAACATCGACAAGGACCTGATGGCGAAGACGCACCGGGGGATGATCTTCTGGACTTACCGCAAGCCGCCGTTCCCGGAGCTGGCGTCGAACACGGTCATCTCGTTCGCCAGGGACGCGTCCGGCACCTTCGTCCTGAGCACGAGCCCCACCATCGATTCGGACGTGGCGCGCGGCCTGAATTTCGTCAAGACCAAGCAGGACGTGAACGGCGAGCTGGTGGTCCCGGGCCGGCGCGATCCGGCTCTGGTGCAGCAGGGTGTCCCGCTCAGTCAGTCCCCGCTTCAGACGATGATGATCGCGGGCCGCATGCAGATGGTGCCGCCGGCCGAGGAGCAGATGTTCAAGGCGTTCGCCATGACCCATGAGTTCTTCGCCGGCATTCCTTCCGAGACGCGCTTCGACTTCTACAAGGCGGGCAACGGCGTCACCTACACGACCCTGACGGTCGGCATCAAGAGCACGGCGGTGCAGTACCGCACTGTCGGGAAGAAGGATGTTCCGGACGTCCTGGTGTTCGGCAAGCTGATCAACAAGGACAATCCGAAGGATGAGTTCGCTCTGGCCGGGGACGGCAACTTCGCCGAGAGCGAGACCAACCAGGGGGCGGGGATCGAGGACATGCTGGTGTTCCAGGCCACGGCGGGCATCAAGCCCGGACTATACGAGCTGGTGCTCGGGATCCAGGACCGGGTGAGCAAGAAGATCTCCTCGACCAGGCAGAACGTGGTGATCCCCGACTACGGTCCGGCGGATCTGTCGCTTTCCACGGTCACCCTGGCGACCAGCATGGAGCCGATCGACTACCAGACGTCGGCGGGCAAGCCGTTCCACCTGGGCAAGTTCAAGATCGTTCCGAACCCCGGCTCGACGTTCAAGAAGGCGGACGAGCTGAATATCTATTTCCAGGTCTACAACCCCGTCCCCGATCCGGAATCAGGCGCTCTGAAGCTCGACGTCGAGTACGATTTCCGCGCCAGGGCCGCCGACGGCACGCTCAAGGACATGGGCACGTACGCGGTGAAGGACGCCTCCGGGCAGGTGCAGGGGTACGCCGTGCCGCTGCAGAAATGGCCGGCGGGCAACTACGACGTGCTGGTGACGGTGAAGGACCTCGTGTCCGGCAAGACGAAGCAAGGCGAGGCCTCGTTCTCCATCGGCGAGTAAAGCGCCGCGTCTCTCTGCGCCTACCCTCAGTAACGCCGTTCCTCGGCCGGCCCCATGGTCTTCCTGGAGGGGGCGGGCGGCGAGGTCTGCGGTGGCTGCGGCGTCTGGGGCGCCTGCGGCAGGACCGGGCCGCCGCGGTCGTCGAGACCGAGGATGTTCAGCACGTTCGATCCGGCGGGCACGACGAACTTGGTCTGCTGCGACAGGACGTCCCTGAGCACGTCCAGACGCTGGCGCACCTCGGCGCGCTCCTTGAAGAAGGCCTCGGCGGCCTGCGAGGTGACCTCGATCGCCTTGGCCTCGGCGTTGGCGCGCAGGATGCGGGCCTGGGCCTCGCCGTCCGCCTTGAGGATCGACGACTGCTTCATGCCCTCGGCCTGGAGGATCTGCGCCTGCTTGACACCCTCTGCCTCGAGGATGTTGGCGCGCTTGTCGCGCTCGGCCTTCATCTGCCGGGACATCGCGGCCGTGATGTCGGCCGGCGGGTCGATCTTCTGCACCTCGACGCGCGTCACCTTCACGCCCCAGGTGTTGGTGGCCTCGTCCAGGACGTTGCGCAGGTTGGTGTTGATGATGTCGCGCGCGGTGAGCGTCTCATCCAGGGTCTTGTCGCCGATCAGGTTGCGCAGGTTCGTCTGCGCCAGCGTGGTGGCGGCGTAGGCGAAATTCTGCACCTCGAACGTCGCCTTGACCGGGTCGCTGATGCGGTAGTAGATGACCGCATCGACGGTGACCATGACGTTGTCCTTGGTGATGACCTCCTGCGGGTCGACCTTGATGACCCGCTCGCGCATGTCCACCTTGATGACGCTCTCGATCATCGGAACCAGGAAGGTCAGCCCCGAGTCGACGGTGGAGCGGTACTTCCCGAGTCGCATGACCAGCCCCTTCTCGTACTGCGAGATGATGCGCGCCGAGCGCGCCACCATCACCAGGGCGATGAACAGGAAGACCGCCAGGAGCACGACATCCAACCGGATCGCCGGATTGTTCATGGAGTCGACCTCACCAGGAGTGTGACGCCGTCCACGCCCTCGACGGTCACGACCGCACCGGGCTCGAACGGCCCCGTGGCGTCATGGGCCGGCGCGGCCCGCCAGACCTCGTCCTTCACCTTCACCTGGCCCGGATGGTGGTCGGCGACGCGCTGCATCACCAGGGCGCGCTGGCCGATCACCGCGTCGGCGTTGGTCGCGACGTGTCTGATCTTCAAACGCGCCTGCACCCAGCGCCGCCCGAGGGCGATGTAGGCCAGTGACAGGACCGCGGCCGCCACGAACCCGACCACCGGGCTCCCGGCGATCAGACCGACGAACCCGCCGGCCGCGACCGCCGACCCGATGAGCACCAGGTCGAATCCGGCGAAGCCGCCCATCACGACCTCGGCCAGGACGCACAGCGCTCCGCCGATGATCAGCACCCAGTTCACGAGCATGGTGAGATTCTCCGTGCCGGGAGCATATCACTCATTGAGGAAGGCGAGCCCCTCGGGGGTCTTCAGGAAGGCGCTCACGGCGGCAAGGGCGAGGCCGCGGTGAGACACGCGGTCCTTTTGAGCGTCATCGATCTCGCCGAAGGTCGCGCCGAGCGGCGGGTAGTAGAAGATCGGGTCATAGCCGAATCCGCGCGCGCCGCGCAGGGCGGTGGTGATATGGCCCTCGCAGGTGGCGCGGAACAGCCGTGGGTCCGGGGGCGGACGGAGCGCGCCGCCCGGGACAGCGGGGCGGGCGAGCGCGGCGACGGCGATGTAGCGCGCGGTGCGGCGCGTCTCGGGAACGGCCCCGAGCTCCTGCAGCAGGAGGCGGCAGCGCCCGGCGTCGTCGAGACCGACCCCACCGTAGCGCGCCGACAGCGCTCCCGGCCGCCCGCCGAGCGCGTCCACCTCGAGGCCCGAGTCGTCGGCCAGCGCCGCGAGGCCCGCGAGCGTGGCGTAGTGGATCGCCTTCGCCCGGGCGTTGTCCTCGTAGTTCGCGCCGGTCTCCTCGTAAGGCTGGCGCACGCCGAGATCACCGGGCGTGACGATCGCCACGCCGGCCGGAGCGAGCAGACGGGCCAGCTCGCGCGCCTTGCCGGGGTTGAAGGTGGCGATCAGGACGCGGGGGACGACCGGTGTCACGGACGCGGAAGGAGCGCCGGCAGGATGTCGCGCAGCGTCTTCCTCTGCTGCTCGAACAGCAGATTGGTCCCGTGGGCGGCCAGCTCGAGCATCGCCTTCATCTCCTCGGGCGAAAAGGGCGTCTTCTCGCCGGTGCCCTGGACCTCGACGTAGCCGCCGGTGTCGGTGCGCACCACGTTCATGTCGACGTCGGCCTGCGAGTCCTCGGCGTAGGAGAGATCCAGACAGGGGACACCGCCGAGAAGACCGACGGAGGTCGCGGCCACCATGCCGCGCAGCGGCGCGCCGTTGATCTGATTGAGCGTCTTCATCTTCGCCATCGCCAGGGCCATGGCGACGAAGGCCCCGGTGATCGAGGCGGTGCGCGTCCCGCCGTCGGCCTGGATGACGTCGCAGTCGATCCAGATGGTGCGCGACCCGAGCGCCTTCAATTCGGTGACCGACCGCAGCGAGCGGCCGATGAGCCTCTGGATCTCCTGGGTCCGGCCGGAGGCCTTGCCGCGGGTCGCCTCGCGCTGCGTCCTCTGATCGGTGGCGCGCGGGATCATGCCGTACTCGGAGGTGACCCAGCCCTGGTTGGTGTCGCGCAGGAAGGGCGGCACCTTGTCCTCGACGCTGGCGGTACAGATGACGTGGGTGTGCCCCACCTTGATGAGGGCCGAACCCTCGGCGTGGATGTTGATGCCGGTGTTGATCTCCATCGGGCGCATGTCGCGCTCGGTCCTGCCGTCGAGACGCCGCATCCTGCCTCCGTCACCCCTGGATGTCGATCTGCTCCAGCCTTGCGATCGGTCCGCCGAGAAAGCGCGATCCTACCTCGCGGAACCTCTCCGACGAGTCGGTCACGTAGAAATGGTCCCCGCCCTCTGCGCCCGGCCCGGCGCCGGCCACCAGGAGGCCGCGCTCTTCGAGCCGCGCGCGCACCACCTTCGCGGTGGCCCGGGCCGAATCGACCAGGGTGACGCCGGGCCCCACCGCCTCGCCGATGACCCGCTCGAGCAGCGGATAGTGCGTGCAGCCGAGCACCAGCGTGTCGATGCCGTCGCGTTTCAGGTCGCCGAGGTAGGCCGCGGCGGTGGCGCGCGCGACGTCATTGTCCACCCAGCCTTCTTCGGCCAGGGGCACGAACAGCGGGCAGGGGCGGCTGACCACGCGGGCGTCCGGCAGGTGGGTGGCGATGGCGCGGGCGTAGGCGCCGCTCTTGATCGTGGCGGCGGTGCCGATGACACCGATCGCCTTGCGGCGAGAGACGCGGCAGGCGGCTTCGGCCCCGGGGCCGATGACGCCGACGACCGGCAGCGCCGCCTCGCGCTGCAGCGCCGGCAGGGCGACCGCCGACATCGTGTTGCAGGCGATGACCAGCGCCTTGATGCCGCGCCGGGCCAGGAAGCGCGCCCCTTCGAGCGCGTAGCGCGTCACCGTCTCGTCCGACTTCGTGCCGTACGGCACCCGGGCCGTGTCACCCAGGTAGATCAGGCGCTCGCCCGCCGGCAGCGCCTCGCGCAGCGCCTGGAACACGGTCAGACCGCCGATGCCCGAATCGAACACGCCGATGCCCGCGGGGGGCCGGTCCGGATGACGGCTCAGCGCGCGCCCTTCCGGTCCATGTCGACGATCGACAGGTCCTTCTGGTAGTCGCGCCGCAGGTCGAGATGGTTCTTGAGTGTGTCGCGCTCCTCGCCGTTCACCAGGAAGTGCACCCGCTTGATCTCCGGCAGGTTGTAGATCAGCGAGTCGACCAGCGAGTAGATGGTGGCGATCTCCCCGGCGCTCCCGCCGGGGTGGAGATCGGACACCTCGCTGCTCAAATCGACGTAGGCGGTGCCGGCTCGATCCAGGTACAGCCCGCGCAGGCGCGCCTGCGGGGGGACCGTCGGCAGCAGGCCGGCCTCCTGCGGGCCGTTGATCAGCTCGACCACGATCTGCTTCGCCTGGTCGGCGATCGAGGTGGTCAGGAAGATCTTGCGGCGCTCCGGCCCGAGG
>DAISWT010000173.1:0-6126 GCA_036826235.1 Acidobacteriota bacterium
CCGTCTCGATGCGCGAGTTGTCGTGCAGGAAGTGCAGGCGCCTCAGGTTGCGCTCCGACTCGTACAGGACGTCCGGGTCGGCGGGATCGCCCTCCTTGAACAGGAGCTCTCTCCGGATCACCTCCTCGCGCGTCTCGATGTGCAGCCTGTCGGCCAGAACGTAGGGAGGGTGGCGCTCGTCGGGGTTGTCCAGGTCGAAGACGTCCTGCCGTTCGATGCGGATGGTGGCGATGGTCGGGTAGGCGCGCCGGGGAGGATGCTGCGCCGGCAGCCGGTCCGGAGCGGGCGGCGAGTCCTGGGCCGACAGTGGCACCGTGCCGGCGGACCACGAGAGGGCGATGACCAGAGTCGCGGCCGGGATCCCGGGCAGGGGACTTCGCCGGAGGCTCATCCGCTCAGGGGCAGCGCGGCTTCAACACGACCATCCCGTGAACAGTCCGTTGATCCATGAATCGATCCGTCGTAAATTCCCGTGGATCATTCTAGTATGAGCCGGTTCGCGCACCCCGGTGCCGGGGCGACGCAGCCGGGCGGCCAGGATGGCCGGATGCCTCGGCCGCGCAACAATTTAGGCGCACGACGTCCAGGAATCAATCAACGGGAGGGTCACCATGATGCGGTTGAAATGGCTTGGGGCGTGGGTCCTCCTGCTGGATCTGGCCCTGTGCGGCAGGGCACGGGCCCAGTACGTCAACTTCGAGTCGTCGCAGGTCCACCCGATCACCCTGACGCCGGCCGGGGGGAAGCTCCTGGTCGTCAACACCCCCGACGCCCTCCTGGAGGTGTTCACCGTCCTCCCCGGAGGGGGCCTGTCGCCGCTGGCCTCGATCCCGGTCGGGCTCGAGCCGGTGAGCGTGGTGGCGCGCACGGACTCCGAGGCCTGGGTCGTCAACCACCTCTCCGACACGGTCAGCATCGTCGACCTCGACCTGGGGGCGACGATCAGGACGCTGCCGGCAGGCGACGAGCCGACCGACGTGGCCTTCGCCGGAGGCCGCGCCTTCGTGGCCGTGTCGCAGGAGGACGCCGTCAAGGTCTTCGACCTCGGAAACCTCGCGACCCCCCCGATCAAGATCGATCTGTTCGGCAGCGACACACGCGCGCTGGCGGTGTCCAGGGACGGAAGCAAGGTGTACGCGGTCGTCCTGAACTCCGGCAACCAGACGACCGACATCAACGCCAACGTCATCTTCAACAACGGAGCGGCCCTCGATCCGAACCGACTGTCCCAGCTGGGGCTCAACACGATCAACTGCAGCGCCCCACACCCGGCGTACCCACCGCTGCCCCCCGGCATCACGCGGAACCCAGCTCTCACCGACCCGCCCACTGGCGTGCCGCCTGTCGGCCTGATCGTCAAGTGGGACCCCGCGACCCAGAAATGGCGCGACGATGCCGGCCAGGACTGGAGCATGTGCCTGCCGTTCCGTCTGCCCGACCACGACCTGTTCATCATCGACGTCGCGTCGCCCCAGGTGACCGGCATGGTCGATCATCTCGGGACCACGCTGTTCGAGATCTCCGTCAATCCGGCGAACGGCAGGATCTACGTGCCGAACACCGAGGCGCGCAACAACGTGAGGTTCGAGCTGCCGCTGGGCGTCGGCGGACACGTGGTCGACGACCGGTTGACCGTCGTCGCCCCCGGCGCCGGCGATGCCGCCACCATCGTCGACCTGAACGAGCACATCGATCGGCGCAGCGATCCGGCGACCAACCTGGCGGAGAGACTGGCCAGCATCTCGCAGCCCGGCATGATGGTCTGGAATCGCGCCGGCACCTTCGGGTATCTGACCGCCATCGGGTCCCGCAAGCTGTTCCGCGTCAGCCAGGCCTGTCTGGACGGGACCGGGCCGGACTACGGCGCCTGCGTCTTCGGCTCCTCGCGCCAGGCGCCGGACGCGGTGGTCGTCGGCGAGGGCCCGACCGGCGTCGCCCTGCGCGAAGATCTGAACCGCCTGTACGTCCTGAACCGCTTCTCGAACTCCATCGCCCTGGTCGACGCGGCGGCGCTCTCCAAAGTGGGGGAGATCGCCCTGCACGACCCGTCGTCGGCGACGATCAGGAACGGGCGGCACTTCCTGTACGACGGCATCGACACATCCGGCCACGGCGACAACGCCTGCTCCTCCTGCCACATCTCGGGGAACATGGACGAGCTGGCCTGGGATCTCGGGAACCCGCAGGGGAAATTCGTCGCCTACGGGACGGCGGGCGACAACGTCCGCTTCATCGTGCCGCAGGGCAACCAACCGGTCACTGTGCCGGCGCAGCCGCCGTTCTCGGCCCACACCGGCTTCGACCCGCAGAAGGGGCCGATGACCACGCAGACGCTGCGGGGCATGCTCGAGCCCCTGCACTGGCGCGGTGATCGCGCCACGCTGAACGCCTTCAACAAGGCGTTCGTGGGGCTTCTGGGGGCGCACGACATCGGACCGATCAACGGCGAGCCGGCCGGTCTTCCGGCCGACCAGATGGAGCTGTTCCGCCAGTTCGCTCTCGGTATCACCTTCCCGCCGAACCCGTACCGCAACGTCGATGACACCATCCCGAACGGACCGGTGACGATCCCCGGCAATCCGTTCACCGGCAACCCGACGGCCGGCCAGGCGTTGTTCCTGAGCGGGAGCACCGACGCCGGTCAGTCGTGCTCGGCCTGCCACGCGCTGCCGTTCGGCGCCGCCAACGGCAAGCTCGGGGGCATCAACCCCGGCGATCCCGTCGTCGCCAGGGCGGGTCTGTTCAATGGCAACGCCGACGGCAGCCCGCACAGCGACCTGAAGGTGCCGCACACCCGTAACCTGTACGAGAAGTTCGGGCCGACCTTCGGACCGCCGGGGACCGTGACGCCGCCCGATTCGAAGACCGGTTTCGGCTTCACGCACGACGGGTCGATCCCGAACCTGGGGACGTTCCTGTCGGCGCAGGTGTTCACCCTGACGGCGCAGGACGTGCGCGATCTCTCCGTCTTCGTGCTGAGCTTTCCGACCGGCATCAAGCCGTCGGTCGGCAAGAACGTCACCGTTCCCGCCGGCATCCCGCCAACCGGCACGCCGCCGCAGGAGCAGCTGATCACGGCCCTGGTGAACCTCGGGAACCTGGCCGATATCAACCGGCATTGCGAGCTCGTGGCGTTCGCGTCGGGTGGCGGGCGGGTGCGGACCTACTACCTCGACGGCGGCATCTCCACGGGCGGCCTGTGGACGACCGACGTCTCGACCGAGCCGCAGGTGACGACCGCGGTCCTGCGGCAGAACGCCGCCGGCCCGGTGACCTTCCTGTGCGCCACCCTCGGCTCCGGCATCCGCCTCGGAGCCGATCGCGACCTCGACGGCCACCTCAACGGCGAGGACTGCTCGCCCGGCGACCCCGTCGCGCCGTATCGTTCACCGCTCGAGGTGACCGGCGTGACCATCGACTCTTCGACGCCCTCGCATCTGGCCTGGGACAACGAACCCCCGGGCACCGGACCGGGTCTGGTGTACGACGTCGCCGGCGGCGGCCTGAGCGCTCTCCACGCGGCGGGTCTCGGCGCGTCCGCCTCGTGCCTGGCGGGCGGGGTTGCAGCCCCGGCTTACGACGACGCGCGCCTCAACCCGCCCACGGGTGACGGCTACTTTTACCTGGCGCGCGGCAAGAACTCCTGCGCCAGCGGTCCCTTCGGCGCTGCGCCGCAGGCGATCGACGCGCTGGCCTGCTCTCCGTAGACGCACCGCTGCGTCCGAGCACGATTCGATCAGGGACCAGGATACGGTCCCGCTCTTGGACATCACCGCCGATCGGGGATAGAATCCGGGCTCTGAAATGGGGAGGGCCTCGCGCGTGCGGACGAAACTGCTTCTCTTCGGTTTCATGCTCATCGGCACGTCGCTTCTGGCGTCCTGCAATTCCAGCGGCAACAGCACCACGATCATCAACCAGGGGCTGGACTGCGGCCTGGTCCGCGACAACCTGATAGGCACCTGGAACATAAGCCTCGGGCTGGGCATCCCTTCGCTGCAGAACTGCTCCGGGACGGCGCCGGGTCTCAACGGGACCTCCATCACGACCGGCGATTTCCCGGCCACGTATGCCGGCGTGGACATCTTCGGCAGCGACGGCAGCACGAGCTACAAGATCCTGGCGGACAGGACCGACGGCAAGAACGATGTGACCACCACCGACGAGCTGGATGGCACGGTGCAGGCCGACTCCTGCCTGGCCCTCGTCAGGGTCTGGGACAGGACGGACGCGCTATATATCCAGTGCATCGGGACGCTGAAGCTCACCAACGGCACGGTTTCAGGATCGTGCGATTCGGTCGAGATCGATTCTGACGGAATAGGTGGTCTCGACACGTCGTGCAGTCTCAGCACGACGGTCTCCTTCGACGCCAGCATCACCTGAGGCGACGAAGAATATGTACCGCGAACCCCGCGGGAGCGTGACGAGGGCAGGCGTGAATCCGGAAGAGATGCAGAAGCGGATCGAAACGGCCATCCCGGGCGCGAGCGCCCGGGTCGAGGGTGCTGATCGGCACTTCAGCGCCGTGGTGGTGGCGCCGGCGTTCGAGGGCAGGACCCGCGTCGAGCAGCACCAGATGATCTACGCCCTGTTCCGGGAGGAGATGGCCAGCGAGGAGGTGCACGCGCTGGCGCTCAGGACGTGCACCCCGGCCGAGCGGGAAAAGGAGACACAGAATGTCGCAGGACATCCTTGAGATGATCAAGAAGGAAATCGACTCGAACACCATCTGCCTGTTCACCAAGGGGACGGCCGACATGCCGATGTGCGGCTTCTCGGCTCGCACCATCGCCGTCTTCAAGGAGATCGGCAAGCCGTTCAAGACCGTGGACATCCTGCCGGACCCGCGCATCCGCCAGGTCCTGTCGTCGTTCAGCCACTGGCCCACCGTCCCGCAGGTCTTCGTCGGCGGCAAGTTCATCGGCGGCTGCGACATCGTCACGGAGATGTACCAGAAGGGCGAGCTGCAGCCGCTCGTCGAAGGGGCGTTCAAGAAGCAGCCGGCGGCGCCGGCCCGCTGATCCTCCCCGCCGGGGTGGCGCGAGTCTCCTCCAGGTCCTAGATTCACCCGCCGAGGTGTTCTGCCTGCGGCGGGGGTCTGCCGTCGCCCGGCGGGCCGCCCGGACGAAGAGGAGCGCCGATTTCGACACCGGCGGAGTACTCCAAAAGGGCCAAGCAGGCGGCGCGGGCCGGCAACCACGACCAGGCGGGGGACTTCTACCGGCTGGCGGGCGACTGGCAGCGCGCCAACGAGATGTACTTGCAGGGCGGGCACTACGCTCTCGCCGCCCGGCTCGCCGAGGAGATGGGCGACCTGCCGAACGCCTCCCTCTATTACCTGAAGGCCGGCGACCTGACGGCGGCCGGCGAAGTCGAGCTGAAGCTGGACAACCGCGAGAAGGCGGCCTGGATGTTCAACAAGTGCGGCCAGTTCACGCGCGCGGCCGAGCTGCTCGAAGCCCTGGATCAGTACGCGGAGGCCGCCGTCAACTACAGGAGGGGCGGCTTCAAGGACAAGGCGGCGATCCTGTACGTCAAGGCGGGCAAGGAGGCGCTCGCCGCCGGGCTGTTCGAGGAGCTGATTGAAGAGCTGAACCGGCAGGAGCCGGGCGGCTTCCGCTCCGAGGCGGAGCGGGCGATGCTCCTGAAGTACCACCGTTACTGCGGCGAGCTGCAGATGAAGCTCGACCGGCCGGACCAGGCCGGCGCGCACTTCGAGCTGGCGCTCATGTTCGACCAGGCCGCCGAGGCCTGGCGGCGCGCCGGGCACGCGGAGAAGGCGGCCGACATCCTCTTGAAGCTGCAGCGGCCCGAGGAGGCCTTCCGTGTCCTGCAGGAATCGGGCCGGGCCCTGTCCTCGCTGGCGCCCGCGGTGCAGGCGGAGATCCTGGCGCGCCAGGGAAAGCACGGCGAGGCGGCGGAGATCCTGGAGAAGGCCGGCAGTCTGTTCAAGGCGGCCGAGGCGTGGAAGGAGGCCGGCGATCTGACCAAGGCGGCCGTCCTGTTCGAAAGGGACGGCGAGCTCGATCAGGCGGCCAATCTGTATGTGCGCGCCGGCAAGCACGACGACGCGGCGCGCCTGTTCGAGGCGGCGCGCGATTACAAGAACGCCGCCGACCTGTA
>DAISWT010000174.1:0-6122 GCA_036826235.1 Acidobacteriota bacterium
GCTTTCAGCACCGCGTCACCTTCAGATCCGCTGGCGGCGCGCCAGCTCCCAGGCGTAGACGATCGAATCGAAGATCCGCCGCCCCTGCGCGTTCCCCAGGACCTCCTCGGCGCACCGGTCCGGATGGGGCATCAGCCCGAGGACGTTGCCGCGCGCGTTGCACACACCGGCGATGCCGCGCAGAGATCCGTTGGGATTCGAGTCCGCCGTCACCTGCCCGCCGGCGTCGCAATAGCGGAACACCACCTGCCGCTTCTCCTCCAGCTCCCTCAAGACCTCTTCCGGCGCGTAGTAGCACCCCTCGCCGTGGCCGACCGGGATTTTCAGGACGATCCCCTGCTTGATGCGCGCCGTGAACGGCGTGTCCTGGCGCTCGACGCGCAGGAAGACGTCCCGGCAGACGTACTTCAGGCCGGCGTTGCGCATCAGCGCACCCGGCAGGAGTCCCGCCTCGCTGAGCACCTGGAAGCCGTTGCAGATCCCGAACACCAGACCGCCCCGGGCGGCGAACCCCTCGACCGCCTTCATGATCGGCGAGAAGCGCGCGATCGCCCCGGCCCGGAGATAATCGCCGTGCGCGAACCCGCCCGGCAGGACCACGCAGTCGATCCCAGCGAAGGAGGTGTCCTTGTGCCAGAGGAAGGCCGCTTCGTGGCCGAGGACGTGCTTGGCCACGTGGTACACGTCGTGGTCGCAGTTGGAGCCAGGGAAGACGACGATCCCGAACTTCACCCTGTCCCCTCACTCCTCATAGATCTCGAAACGGTAGTCCTCGATGACGGTGTTTGCGAGGAGCTTTTCGCACATCGACTTGAGACGCTGTTCGGCCTCGCGGCGGGGCAGGCCGCCCAGGCTGATCTCCATGCACTTGCCGATCCGCACGTCGGTCACCTCGCGGTAGCCGAGCTGGTGCAGCGACGCGCACACCGTCTTGCCCTGGGGATCGAGCACCCCGCGCTTGAGGGTGACGTAGACGCGAGCTTTCAAGAAGAAACCTCCGGACGGCGGAAACGCCCGCAAGAATAGCACAGGCCGCGGGACGCCGCCACGGAGCGCGTCAGGCCCGGCCGAACGATCTCCGGAACAGATCGTCGACGTGCCGCAGGTGGTGTCGTATGTCGAAGCACCGGTCGATCTCCTCCGGGCTCAGGCGGGAGGTGACGTTGCGATCTTTCCTGAGGAGCGTCTTGAAGTCCCCCTGCCCCGCCTGGGCCGCGAGCGCCGCCTTCTGCACCCAGCCGTAGGCGTCGTCGCGCGTCACGCCCTTGCGCGCCAGCTCCAGGAGAACGGTCCCCGAGTAGATGAGCCCGCCGGTGCTGTCGAGGTTGCGGCGCATGGCCTCGGGGTACACCACCATGCCCGCGACGATCCGGGTGAAGCGGTGGATCATGTAATCGAGCAGGATGGTGGCGTCCGGGAGGATGACGCGCTCCGCCGAGGAGTGGGAGATGTCCCGCTCGTGCCACAGCGGGATGTCCTCGAGAGCGACTTGCAGGTAGCCTCGCAGCAGGCGCGCCAGACCGCTCATCTGCTCGCACGTGATCGGGTTCTTCTTGTGCGGCATCGCCGACGATCCCTTCTGGCCGGCCCCGAACGGCTCCTGCACCTCGCCCACCTCGGTGCGCTGCAAGTGGCGGATCTCCGTGGCGAAGCGCTCGATCGAGGTCCCCGCGATCGCCAGCGCCGCGACGTACTCGGCGTGCCGGTCGCGCTGCACCACCTGGGAGGCGATCGGCACCGGCTCGAGCCCGAGGGAGCCGAGCGCCGCCGCCTCGACGTCGGGGTCGATGTGCGCGAAGGTGCCGACCGCGCCCGACAGCTTGCCGACCGCCACGCGTCTTCGGGCCGAGGTCAGCCGGTCGATGTTGCGGCGCACCTCGCTGTGCCACAGGGCCAGCTTCAGCCCGAAGGTCATCGGCTCGGCGTGCACGCCGTGCGTCCGGCCGACCATCACGGTGTTCTTGTGCTCGAAGGCGCGCTTCTCGATGGCTGCGGCGAGGCCTTCCAGTCCCTTGATGAGACGCTCGGCCGCCTCGATCATCTGCAGGGCCAGGGCGGAGTCGACGACGTCGCTGCTGGTCAGCCCCAGATGGATGTACCAGGCGTCCGGACCGACGTTCTCGGCGACCGTGGTGATGAAGGCGATCACATCGTGCTGCACCGTGGCCTCGACCTCGCGCACGCGCGCCACGTCGAAGCGCGCGCGCGCCCGGATGTTCGCGGCCGCCTGTTTCGGGATCAGCCCGCGATCCGCCAGCGCGTCGCACACCGCCAGCTCAACGTCCAGCCAGCGCTGGAACTTGCGCTCGTCCTCCCAGATGCGGGCCATCTCGGGGCGGGAGTAGCGCGGGATCATCGCGGAGTTCTCCGGGACGGCCCGGGTGTCCGGGTCATTCAGGCCTCGTACCAGGGGGACGGTGTCCACTGGTCCGCAGCGTGCAGCTGCGGCGCACGCCGCCCGCGCCGGTCGAACTCGCGCCGGGCCGCGCCCAGGGCCAGGTCGGGGCGGTTGTTGGTCCGGCTCAGGTGCGCCAGGATCACCCGGCAGGTCCTGTCGGTCGCCACGTCGCCCAGGAGGGCGGCGGCGGTGTCGTTGTCCAGGTGGCCGTGACGCCCCCGCACGCGCTCCTTGACCACCAGAGGGTACGGTCCCGTCCGCAGCATGTCGGCGTCGTGGTTCGATTCGAGCATCAGGAGATCACAGTCCGCAAGGGCCCGGCGCACCGGCTCGGGATCGTGCCCGAGATCGGTGGCGTAGCCGAACCGCGTCCCCTCGCACTCCAGCGCGTAGCCGACCGTGTCGACCGCGTCGTGCGGCACCTGGAAGGCCGTGACCTCGATGCCGCCAAGATGAAACGGCGTGAGCGGCTCGACGGCGTGGTGCGCGTGCGCGCCGTGACCGTGCGGCTCGGCCAGGTCGAGGCCGGCGGCGCGGTAGGTCGCGGCGGTGCAGTAGAGCGGCACCTTGTGAGTGCGCGAGAACAGCGCCGCGCCGCGCACGTGGTCGGCGTGCTCGTGGGTCACCAGCACGGCGTCCAGTCGATGCGGCTCGATGCCGACCGCCCGCAGGCGCCCGCTCAGCTCGCGGCAGGAAAATCCCGCGTCGAGCAGGACCCGTGCGCCGCCGCCTTCGACGCAGGTGGCGTTCCCCGCGCTGCCGCTCCCCAGCACGACCACCCGGATGCCCATCGTCCCCCGGCGTCGAACGGTCCTTGAGGCGCCCCGGATTGTACCCTATCGGCGCGGGCGGCTCCTACCACACCCGGCAGGCGTCCTGCCGGACCATCGGCGAAGCGGCGGGACAGGAGAACGCCTTCTGGAACTCCGGCATGTTCGAGACGACGCCGTTCACCCGGTACTTCGCCAGCGAATGCTCGTTGGTCTGGGCGCGCAGCCGCGCCGCCTCGTCTGTGTAGTTCGTGCACCAGGCCTGGGCGTTGGCGATGAACAAGCGCTGCTCCGGGTTGAACCGGTCGGCAGCCGGCGGCGACACTCCGGCCAGCGTGTCCTCGAGGGCCATGTAGGCGATGCGCAGCCCGCCGTTGTCGGCGGTGTTCTCGCCCAGAGTCAGCCGGCCGTTGTGCTTCACGTCGCCGACCGCCACGAAGGCGGAGTACTCGTCGACCAGGCAGGCGGCGCGCTTCTCGAACTCGGCGGCGTCCGCGTCGGTCCACCAGTCGCTCAAGTTGCCGCGGGGGTCGAACTTGCGCCCCTGGTCGTCGAAGCCGTGCGTCAGCTCGTGGCCGATGACCGAGCCGATGCCTCCGAGGTTGGCGGCGTCGTCGGCGCCGTTGTCGTAGTAAGGGGGCTGCAGGATACCGGCGGGAAAGTTGATGTTGTTCATCTGCGGATCGTAGTAGGCGTTGACCGTGGGCGGCGTCATCAGCCACTCGCCGCGATCGACCGGCCTGCCGATCTTGCCGAGGCGGCGGGCGACCTCGAAGGACCGCGCGCGGGTCACGTTCCCGGCCAGGTCGTCGCGCGCGATTCGGATGCTGCGGTAGTCGCGCCAGGCGTCCGGGTAGCCGATCTTGTTCCGGATCGCCTCCAGCTTGGCGAGCGCCTGCTTCTTCGTCACCTCCGTCATCCACGGCAGGGTCTCGATGTCACGCCGCAGCGCCTTCTCCAGGGCCGCGACCAGCTTCAGGGTGCGCTCCTTCCCCTGGGCGCCGAAGGTCCGCTCGACGTAGAGCTGCCCCAGCGCCTCTCCCAGGAGGACGTCGGTGAGGCTGGCGCAGCGCTTCCAGCGCGGGCTGATCTCGCGGGCGCCGCCCAACGTCTTGCCGTAGAAGTCGAACCCCGCGCCCGCCAGACCCCGGCCGAGAACCGGCGCGGACGAGCGCGCCAGGTTCCAGCGCAGGTAGTCCTTCCAGTCGTCGAGCGCTGCCGTGTCCAGAAGGGTGTCGAGGCCCTTGAAGAAGTCGGGGACGGCCACGTTCAGGTCCGGCGTCTGCGGCGCGCCCACGGCGGCGAAGTAGTCCTTCCATTCCAGCGCCGGGGCGAGCGCTTTTAGATCTTTGCGGGTCATCTTGTGGTAGACGTTGAGCGGGTCGCGGCGCTTCACCTTCTCCAGCGAGACGCGGGCCAGCGCCGTCTCGATGCCGAAGACCCGCCTCGCCGCCAGAGCGGCGCCCTCCTGCGAGTCTCCGAGCAGCTCGAACACCCGAGCCAGGTGGTCGCGATAGCCATCGCGCGTCTCGCCCGATTTGGCGTCGTCCTTGAAGTAGTAGTCGCGGTCCGGCAGGCCGAGCCCGCCCTGGTCGACGACGGCGATGACCGAGGTGGCGTCCTTCGCGTCCTGCTCGGAGCCGAAACGGAACAACAGGCTGGTCCCGGTGTACTCCCGTCCCAGCCCCAGATTGACGCCCTGGGAATGCAGGCGGGCGATCTCCGCGACCAGGGCCTTCTTCGACTTGATGGCGGCGATCCGCTGCAGATCGGGCCGCAGCGGGTCGAGACCCCGCGCCTCGATTCCCGGTTCGTCCATGCAGGAGGCGTAGAAGTCGCCGATCATCCGCTCCACCCCGGTTCGTCCCGGGTCTGGCGTCGCCGCCTTCTCGAGAATCTCCCGCAGGACCGCGAGGTTGCGCTCCTCCAGCTCGCTGCCGCGTCCCCAGGTCCCCCGGTCGGGCGGGATCGGGTGGCTCTTCATCCACGGGCCGCAGGCGTACTGGTAGAAATCGACGCAGGGATCGACGCCGGCGTCGAGTGACGCCTCGTCGACGCCGCGCCGCGCGACCGACTCGGCGTGCGGCGCCCGAGTGGGGCCGCCGAAGACACACAGCGTCAGGAACAGCAAGGCCGGCTTCGCGTGCGGCATGGAGACCCTCTCCTTCAGGTGCTTCCGGTGTGCCCGAAACCCCCGACGCCGCGGCCGCTCGGCGGCAGCTCGGCGGTCAGCGCCAGCCGCGCCCGCGCTACCGGGGCGATGACGAGCTGGGCGATCCGGTCGCCACGGTTGATGGTGACCGGTTCCTGCCCCAGGTTGACCGCGACGACCGCGATCTCGCCGCGGTAGTCGGAGTCGATGGTGCCGGGGGAGTTCAGCATCGTCAGGCCGTGCCGCAGCGCCAGGCCGCTGCGCGGCCGGACCTGTCCTTCGTAGCCAGGTGGCAGGGCGACGCAGAACCCCGTCGGGATCAGCACGCGCCGGCCGGGCTGCAGCACGACCGGGCCCGGCACGCAGGCGCGCAGGTCGAGCCCGGCGCTCCCCGGCGTCGCCGCCTCAGGGAGCGGCAGGTCGGGGTTCTCCGGCGTGCGGAAGACCGGGACGGCGATCTCGGCTCCGGGCATCAGAACGCCAGGGCGACCTTGTCGATCCCCAGGTTAACGGTCTGCCCGAGGACGGCGAGGGTGCAGTGCGCCGGGTCGAAGATCTCGCGCGACAGCTGCAGGACGTCCTCGCGGGTCACGCCGTCGATCCCCTCGAGGATCTCGCTCACGGTGAACTGGCGGCCGTAGTAGAACTCCTGGCGCGCCAGGTTCGACATGCGGCTGCTGCTGCTCTCGAGCGACAGCATCAGGCTGCCCTTGAGGTGGTCCCTGGCCATCTGCAGCTCGCGCTCGCCGACCGGCCCCTCCTTCAGCTTGCGGAACTCCTCCAGGATCAGCCCGACCACCTC
>DAISWT010000175.1:0-6079 GCA_036826235.1 Acidobacteriota bacterium
GCCGGACGACCATCGGCGGCGGTCACCCGATCGCCGTCCAGAGCATGTGCGCCACCAAGACCTGGGATGTCGAGGCGACGGTCCGGCAGGTCGTCGATCTGGAGCGGGCCGGCGCCGATATCGTGCGCATCGCGGTCGACAGCGCGCGCGACGTGGCGGCGCTGCCGGCCATCCGGGCCCGCACCGCGGCCAGCCTGTCCGTGGACCTTCAGGAGAACTACCGCCTCGCCGCCCAGGTCGCGCCGTTCGTCGACAAGGTCCGCTACAACCCCGGCCACCTGTACCATCACGAGAAGGAGAAGCCGGTGCGGGACAAGGTGGCGTTCCTGGCCGAGCTGGCCGCGAAGCACGACTGCGCCATCCGGGTGGGAGTGAACTGCGGCTCGATCGACCCGGAGGTGGCGGGCCGCTTCGCCGGCGACTCGGTCGCCGGGATGGTCGCCTCGGCCGAGGAGCACTGTGCCTTGCTCGACGAACTCGGCTTCCAGCGCTACTGCGTGTCGCTCAAGGACTCCGACCCCGCCAAGGTGATCGACGCGAACCGGCGCTTCGCCGCCGACCGCCCGGACGTGCCGCTGCACCTGGGCGTGACCGAGGCCGGGCTGCCGCCGGACGGCGTCATCAAGACGCGCATCGCCTTCGAGCAGCTCATCTCGCGCGGCATCGGCGACACCATCCGCGTGTCGCTGACGCTCCCCAACGACCGCAAGGGCGAAGAGATCGCCGCCGGACGGCTGATCCTGGACGACATCGCCCACCGGCGCTTCCGGTCCGTGCCCGAGAACCTGGGCAGGCGGCTGAACATCATCTCCTGCCCCTCCTGCTCGCGGGTGGAGAACGAGGCGTTCGTCGATCTGGCGGAGAAAGTGCGCGAGGTCACCGCCTACGCGCGCCAGCACGCCGTCACCATCGCGGTGATGGGCTGCCGGGTGAACGGCCCCGGCGAGACCGACGACGCCGACCTCGGACTGTGGTGCGCGCCGACGCACGTCAATCTGAAGCGCAAATCCGAGACGATCGGCACCTTCCCCTACGACGAGGTACTCCCCCGCCTGAGGATCGAGCTCGACCGCCTCATCGCCGCCCGGCAGTCCGAGTAGCGCCGGCGCGGCCGCCCTCTCAGACGAACACGGGCGTGGCGAACGTCTTGAGCACGCCGGCGGAGGCGTTCTGGACGTCGGCATGCAGCGAGTTCCCGTGCGCGTCCATCGTGACAATGGCGGGGAATTCCTTCACGCGCAGGCGCCACATCGCTTCGGGCAGGCCGAACTCCAGCAGGTCGACTCCCTCCACGGCCTCGATGCAGCGGGCGTAATACTGGGCGGCGCCGCCGATGGCGTTCAGGTAGACGGCACCGTGCTCCTTCAATGCCGCGAGCGTCTTCGGGCCCATCCCCCCCTTGCCCATCACCGCCCTCAGGCCGTACCGGCCGATGATCTCCGCCTCGTACGGCTCCTCGCGGATGCTGGTGGTCGGGCCGGCGGCGGTCATGCGCCAGCCGGCGCCTTCCTTCAGGACGACCGGGCCGCAGTGGTACAGGATCTGCCCGCGCAGGTCGGCCGGCGGAGCGTTCCGCATCAGATGATGATGCACGGCGTCCCGGCCGGTGTACATGACTCCGCTGATCAGGACGAGGTCCCCGACGCGCAGGCGGCGGATGTCCGCCTCGCTCACGGGCGCGCGCAGCGGGATCTCCTTCCCGGTGCGCGCGAAGCCCTCCGACACGGCCATCGGCTCGATCGGCGCGTCATCTTTTTTATACAGCCACCGCCGGATCGCGCCCGTCCCGGCGTCGAGAACGACGCCGAGGCGGCGGAACGCCCAGCAGTCATAGGCGACCGACACGAAGAAGGACGCCGGCAGCCGGTTGATCGCCCCGATCTTGCAGCCGATCAAGGTCACGCCTCCGCCGAACCCCATGGTGCCGATGCCGAGGGCGTTGGAGGTGTTCAGGATGTACTCCTCCAGCTCGCGCAGGCGCGGATCCGGGTTCACGTCGTCGAGCGTCCGGAACAGCTGCAGCTTGGCATGCTCGTAGCCGCCGGTCCGGTCGCCGCCGACGCACACACCGATCGCGCCGACGCTGCACCCCTGTCCCTGCGCCTGCCAGACGGCGTGCAGGAGGCACTTGCGCACCCCGTCGAGATCGCGATCGGCGCGCCCCAGGTTGGGGATCTCGGCCGGCAGCGAGTACTGGATATTCTTGTTCTCGCACCCTCCCCCCTTGAGGAGCAGACGCACCTCGATCTCGTCGTCGCGCCGCCACTGGTGGAAGTGGACCGTCGGCGTGCCGGGGCCGAGATTGTCGCCGGTGTTCCTTCCGGTCAGCGAATCGACCGAGTTGGGCCGCAGCTTGCCGCGCTGCGTCGCCTCGGCGATCGCCCGGCGGATGGCGTCCTCGATCGTCATCTGGTCGGCGCCGGCGGGGGTGGTCACGAGAAACGTCGGCCAGCCGGTGTCCTGGCAGATCGGACCTTCGCAGCCGGCCGCCATGTCGATGTTGCTCGCGATGACCTGCAGCGCCTGCGACGCGCGCGTGTCCGGGTCCTCGGTGCGGAGCGCGCGCGCCATCGCGCGGCGCACGTCGGGGGGCAGGTTGGAGGACGTCTCGACCACCAGGTGCAGCAGGCTTTCGTGCAGCCTTTCCACGGACCGCATTGTAATACAATGCGCGCACGGCCGGAGCGATCCCCCCGGCCGAGGTGAGCCGCTGACAGCTGCCGGCCAGGCCGAGACAGCGCTCTCCAGCGATGCGCCGCTGGCGCGCGCCGGCGCGTTCATCGCCGGCGCCTGCGAGCGCTATTTTCCCGACGCCTTCGTCTTCGCACTCGCCGCCGTCCTGTTCGTGTTCCTGTTCGGTTGGGCCCTGGGCGAGAGGCCGTTGCGCCTGGTCTCCGAGTTCGGCGGTGGCTTCTGGGGCCTGGTCCCCTTCACCATGCAGATGGCGCTGGTGATCGTCGGAGGGTTCGTGGTCGCCGGCTCGCCGCCCCTGGCCCGGCTGATCGTCCGGCTGGCGCGGGTGCCGCGAACGCCGCGCGGCGCCGTGGCGTTCGTGGCGTTCTTCGCGATGGCCGCGTCCCTTCTGTCCTGGGGGCTGTCCCTGGTGTTCACCGGTCTGCTCGTGCGCGAAGTGGCCCGGCGCATCGAGGGGATCGATTACCGGGCGATCTGCTCCGCGGCGTACCTGGGGCTGGGGAGCGTCTGGGCCCTCGGTCTGTCGTCGTCGGCGGCGCTGCTCCAGGCGACCCGCTCGTCGATCCCCGAGGGGCTCCTGCCGATCACCGGGGTCATCCCCCTGTCCCGTACGATTTTCCTGTGGCAGAGCCTGACCGTCGCGGCGGTCCTGATTGCCGTCTCGGTGGCCGTCGCCTACCTCTCCTGCCCCGCCGCGGGGCGCGCCCGCACCGCCGCGGCGATGGGCGTGCTGTTCGAGGCGAAAACGATCGAGATCCGGCCGCCCGCGACGCCCGCCGAGAGGCTCGAGAACAACCCCGTCCTGGGCGTCGCGATCGCCCTCCTGATGCTGGCCTTCCTCGCCGTGCAGCTGCGCGACAAGGGCGTCGTGGCGGCGCTCGACCTCAACAACTTCAACTTCGCCTTCCTGGCGCTCGGCCTGCTCCTGCACCTGCGGCCCGCCTCGTTCCTGCGGGCGGTCGGGCGGGCCGTGCCGGCGACCGCGGGCGTGCTGATCCAGTTCCCGTTTTACGCCGGTATCTTCGGGATCATCTCGAACACGGCCATCAAGCCCCTGATGGCGGACCTGTTCGTCAGGATCACCACGCGCGGAACGTTTCCTCTCGTGGTGGCCCTCTACTCGGCCGTTCTCGGAATGTTCGTCCCGTCAGGCGGCGGCAAGTGGATCATCGAGGCGCCGTACGTCATGGCCGCCGCGAACGCCTGGCACGTGCACCTCGGCTGGACCGTACAGATCTACAACGCCGCCGAGGCCCTGCCGAATCTCATCAACCCCTTCTGGATGCTGCCGCTGATGGGCATCCTGAACGTGCGCGCCCGCGACCTTGCCGGGTACTCGATGCTGCAGCTCCTGTTCCATGTCCCGATCGTCTTCCTTCTCTGCTGGCTGTTCTCGCTGACCCTGCCCTACTCGCCGCCGGTCGTCCCCTAGAGATCGCGTCGGCCCCGCGAGGCAGGCTGCGCGGCCGCGCGCCGGCGAGGCGAGATCCGGAAAGGCGCGCGCGTTGAAGCGATCACGTGCCTCTGTGTAGACTGAGCGCGTGATTCGCCTGCAGGGAGTGAAGCGGAACTACGGCGTCCACGAGGTCCTCAAGGGCGTCGACTGGGCGGTGCCGCCGCGCGCGCGGGTCGGGCTGGTCGGCCCGAACGGCGCCGGCAAGACGACGCTCCTGCGCCTGATCGCGGGGGCCGAAGAGCCGGACGGCGGGACCCTCGACATCGTGCGCGGCACCTCGCTCGGCTACCTGCCGCAGGAAGGGGCCCGTCTCGCCGAGGGGACCGTGCTGGAGGCGCTCCTGCAGCCGTTCTCGGAGATCCTGGCGATGGAGAAGGAAATCGAACGGCTGCACCACGAGATGGCCACCGCCACCGGCGGGAGGCAGGAGAGCCTGACGCGCCGCTCGGGCGATCTCCAGCATCGGTTCGAGGCGGCGGGCGGGTTCGAGCTGGAGGCGAGGGCCAAGGCGATCCTCGGCGGGCTGGGATTCGGCCCCGAGGACCACGCGCGGCCGCTGCGCGAGTTCTCCGGAGGCTACCGCATGCGCGCCGCGCTCGGCGCCCTGCTCCTGCGCCGCCCCGACTACCTGCTGCTCGACGAGCCGACCAATCATCTCGACCTGGAGGCGGTCGCCTGGCTGGAGGATTTCCTCTCCGACGTCCCCTCCGCCCTCGTCGTGGTGTCGCACGACCGGACGTTCCTGAATCGCACGGTGACCTCGATCGCCGAGATGCACGACGGAACGCTCACGGTCTGGGCCGGCAACTACGACCGCTACCACGCCGAGAAGGAGAAGACGCGCGCTCTGGCGATCAAGAAGGCGGCCTCGGAAGCGCACCGCGTGGCCGAGGTCGGGCGCTTCATCGAGCGTTTCCGCTACAAGGCCACCAAGGCGCGCCAGGTGCAGAGCCGTCTGAAGATGCTGGAGAAGATGGAGCGCACCGAGGTGATGGCCGGGGAGCAGACGTGGCGCTTCTCGTTTCCCCCCGTGCCGCGCTCGGCCCAGCGCGTGGCGCTCCTGTCCGCGGTGCGCAAGTCGTTCGGAGACCGGCAAGTCCTGAAGGGGCTCGATCTGGAGATCTGGCGCGGCGACCGGATCGCCCTGGTCGGCCCGAACGGCTGCGGCAAGAGCACGCTCCTCCAGGTCGTCGCCGGCCGGCTCCCCGCCGAGACCGGGGTCGTCGAGCTGGGCGACAAGGTGGTTCTGCATTATTTCGCGCAGCACGTGCTCGAGACCCTGACGCCGGGGCGGACGGTGCTGGAGGAGATGCAGGCCTGGGCCCCGGCCAAGGCCCCCGGGCAGCTGCGATCGCTCCTGGGCATCTTCCAGTTCTCGGGCGACGACGTGTTCAAACGGGTCGAGGTGCTGAGCGGCGGCGAGAAGAACCGCCTGGCGCTGGCCCGCCTCACGCTGGACCCGCGGAACTTTCTCCTGCCGGACGAGCCGACGAACCATCTCGATCTGCCGACGCGCGAGGCCCTGGAGGACGCCCTCGCCGGGTTCGGAGGGACGCTCCTGTTCGTGTCGCACGATCGCTACTTCATCAACAAGGTGGCCACGCGCGTCGCGGCGTTCGACGACGGGAGACTCGCGCTCTACGACGGCGGGTACGACGACTATGTGGCGGCGGTGCGCGCCGCCGCGGCCGGGAAAGGGCCGCGGAGCACCGGGGCGGTGGCTGTCCTGCCGCGCGGCGGCCGCGCGCCGGCGAAACCCGGGGCGGCAGCGCGCCGGGATCCTCAGGGGCGACGACCTTGTTGACGATCATGCCGCTGTACAGCGGGTGCCGCTCGACCGTGAAGGTCACCAGCCCGGCGCCTCTGTCGAACGTGACCCGCTCGAACCTGTGCATGTCCGCCGTCTTGACCTCGCGGAGAAGGCCGTCC
>DAISWT010000176.1:0-5550 GCA_036826235.1 Acidobacteriota bacterium
GTCGAGAATGGCCATCTGCAGCTCCACCACGTTCGGCTCGTCGTCGACGACCAGGACCGACGCCGGCAGGGAGCGCAGGGAGACCGGCCCGGCCGCCGGCCGGGGCCTGGCGCGGATCTCTTCGGCGGGCCGCTGCGATGCGGCGCAGGGCAGCACGATGGTGAAGCGCGCGCCTCCGTCCGGCCGGTTGTCGGCGGTGATGGTCCCGTCATGGTTCCGGACGATGGCGTGCGTGATGCTCAGGCCGAGGCCGGTCCCCTGGCCGACCGGCTTGGTGGTGTAGAAGTGCTCGAACACCCGCGCCGGCTCCTCGATGCCGGGGCCGTTGTCGGAGAAGACGATAGTCACCTCGCCGGATCCGGGGATGGTCCGGATCGAGAGGGTCGGGTGGCTCGTCGTCGTCCGAAGGGCGTCGTGGGCGTTGTTGATGATGTTGAGGAAGACCTGTTGCAGCTCGAGCTCGCTGGCTGACAACGTCACGCCCGACGCCGCGAGATCGAGCTCGATCGTCATCCCGGCCTTCTCGAAATCGTGCCGGCGCACGGCCACGGTGTCGCGGATGACCTGGTTGACGTCCAGGGGCGTGCGCTCGCCACCACCACGGTGCGCCACTTTGAGCAGGTTGCGGACCAGGGCGACGATCCTCTGACCCTCCCTGCGAACGGTCTCGAGGCGCTGGCGCACGGCATCGGGAAGCTTTTCGCGATCCAGCAGGATCTCGACGTTGCCGACGACGCCGGTCAGCGGATTGTTGATCTCGTGCGCCGCTCCTGAGAGCAGGCGCCCGAGGGCCGCGAGCTTCTCCGACTCCTTCAGCCTCTCGAGCCGATCGAGCTCCTCCCGGGCCGTTTTCAGGATGCGCTGCTCGTGCTGGTGCAGGGATTCCATCAGTTGGTTGTAGGTGTCGCTGAGCACCCGCACCTCGACGCCCGCGTTCGAGCTCTCGAAGCGATGGGCATGGTCCCCGGTCTCGGCGACCGAGCGCATGAACGCCACGAAGCCTTCCAGCGGGCGCAGGACCGAGCGCGACATCATCGATGCCGCGGCGCCGGCCAGGATCACGGCGAGGGAACCGCAGGAGAGCAGGGTCCATAGAAGGGACTGGTTGAGGGGGGCGAGGGCGCGGGTGAGCGAGTGCAGGAGCACGACGGTGACCGGAAGCCCCGCCTGGTCCGAGTTCAAAGACAGAGGCGCCGCGACATATTCGTCCCGGCCGATCGGCAGGACGGGCGAACGGGCACCGGCGGACTCCGGGATCGCGACGGAGGAGCCGGCCGGAAGCGCGGCCTCCAGCGTCGACCCGAGGACGCGCTCTCCCGCGGTCACGACGATGTCGCTGTCGAATGATTCGCGCAGCCGCGCGACGTAGGCCCCGTCGATCCGGTCGCCCAGCGCCAGCGCGCCGATGACGTACCCCTGCAGCAGGATCGGGACGCAGCCGACCTGGAAGTACCGATCGCCGAAGCGCATGACGGCGAAGTTCTGCGGGCCGACCGGCGCATCCTGCGCCAGCGCCCGGCGAAGAACGGGCCGGGACGCCAGGTTAGCGCCGGCCAAGGGACCGGAGGCGGCCCGGCCGCCGGACGCCAGGACCTTCCCCTCGCTGTCCGTGACGATCAACAGGTCCCGCGCCAGGCCGGCGGCGATCTTGGCCGCCTCGTTCTTGATGGTCGCCAGGAGGTCGGATCTGACGTGGACTCCGGGGGCCGCCTCCGACCGGTAGGTCTCCATCGCCGCCCTGAGCGTGGGGCTGTCGGTCATCAGGGTGGACGTGCGCACCAGCTGCTCGAGATCGCGTTTCTGCAGATTCAGGAGCATCCGTTGGTGGTGGGCCAGCGTCGTGGCCAGGAGCTCGCGGACGTTTCTCCGGATCTCGATGTCGAGGGCGAGGAACGCCGCGAGCACCGAGACGGCGGTCAGCACGGCGCTGAACAGGACGAGCTTGGCGCCCAGACTGGCCGAGCGCCACCTGGAACGCAGGCCGCCGGCCTCAGCCACCGTCCGACGGCTCCGTCAGAGGGATGCGGAAGTTCAGGACGGCCGCCTGACCCGGCTCGATCCGCACCTTCAGGACCTGCGGCCGGGCCCGCTCGTGCCAGCCCACGGCCCGGTAGTCTCCGGGCGGGATGCCGTCGATCTGAAAGCGGCCCTGCGTGTCGGGCGTCGTGAACAAGGGGTTGTCCAGGACGATGATGACCGCGCTCATGTCGGAATGGATGTGACAGAACACCTTGACGATACCCGGCTCGTCGAAACGGATCGACTTCGAGGCTCCCCGGGGGTAGCGTCCCAGGTCGAACGAGGACACCTTGGAGAGAGAGAAGACGTTGTGGAAAATCGGGTCTTCGTTGGGGAACTCGACCGTCGAGCCTTTGAGGACGGGCAGGACGTGTGGCACGAAGGTCAGGCCCGCCTGCTTCATCACCGGGTGTCCAGCGACCGCGGAGCGCGCCGCGACGCCCTGTGGCGCCGGTTCGAGGTAAATCACCACGTTCTTCAGCTCCTCCTCGCGGGAGGGCCGGCCGGCGGCCACCGCCGGCTGCACTAGGTCCGGGTAGAGATTGAAGCGGAGCTTCCTGGAGGACAGTTCGGGTCCGACGGCGACCGATCCGGTCAGACGGCCGGGGTGCGTCGCAGGCTGTGCGGCGTTCCCGCCGGCTTCCTCGGCGCGGATCAGGGAGACGGCGAGGAGCGCCAGGGCCGCCGCGGTGGCGAGCGAACGGTTGCGTGACAGATGTCTCGAGGTCCAATGTGCGTGCTTGTCCATGTGCCCGCCTCGGTCGGCCAAGGTCCATCGAGGAATATAGGTGGACTGGGTGGCTTTTCAACGTGCGGGCGGCGGACGCACCGGCCGATCACGAAATCGTCGTCGGGCTCGCAGGACGCGATCGGGCCGGCATGCGGTCACCACATACCTCCACGGCGACCGTGACAGGCCACCGAACGGGTAGCAGGTCACCAGTGTCAGCCGATCCTCCGGCGTCGGATCGAGGAGGTCCGTGTCCGTTCTCGGAACGATCCGGATGCCGTCCACGACGTAGTCGCGGACGTCGTCGAAGGTGCGCACCGACAGGATGTCTCCGGGTCGCAGGTCTTCGAGAAACGAGAACACCCCGTCGCGGTGGCCGGCGAGGACGCAATGCCCCGGGGTGTTCGGCAGGGCGGTGCCGTCGACGTGGCCCACGCCGAACGCCAGCGATTCGCCCGAGGCTCCCCGCAACACGATCCGGCGGACACCCAGACGTCCGACCTCCACGACGGCGATCGGATGCATGTCGGCCCAGCTCCAGGGAGGGTGGATCCCGCCGTCCCGCAGGTGGTCGGCCAGGGCGCGATCGATCAGGCACCCGGCGAGCACGCCCTTGGCCGCGAGGTAACCGTGGCGACCGATCAGGACGCCCCCCGAGGCCAGCATGAGGATCGGTCCCAACAGAAGGAGATGCCGGCGAGTCATCGCGCGCGCCGGACGGGCAACACGCAGGCCGCTCCGGAGCAGACGAGCAGGATGCCCACCAGGAACAGGAGCGGCTCGTCGGTCCCGCCCTGGGGGAGCTCGCCGAGTACGGTCGAGCCGAGCGGTATTCTGGACGGCACCTTCACCAACCGGACGTCGCCGGACGCGCTGGGCATCTCCTCGACGGCCACCAGGGTCGTGTAACGACTGACGATGCCGAAGGCCGTCGAGACGTCGATGACCGCCCGACGCACCGCGTCCGGATCGGCGTTCTCGTGCAGCGCGTCGGTCAGCGACTCGACCCGGGCGCGGGCCCACCTCACCGCCACGCCCGACTCCCGGGAATTGCCGTCTTCCGCGATCAGGTCGAAACCGATCGGGCCGTCGTGCGTGCGCCCCTTGAGGAGCACGCGTCGGACCGAATGCCCCGGGCCGAGCCGGGCCGACACGAACAGAGGCTCGCCCGAGTACAGGTCGGGCAGCGGCGACGGATGGATCTCCGCCGACTCGATGCCCTCCCAGTCGAGCGTCACGTCGGTCATCACCGGACGGCTCAGGCGGGCGAAAAACGCGTCAACCCGATTGTCGATCCCGGACGTGGTGGAGATGAACTCGCACAGGCCTCGACCGGCCTCGGCCATCTGGCGCATCAGGTAGCGGTTCGGAGCCGGGCCGATGCCGAGCGCATGCAGACGAGCGGCTCCGAGCCCGGCGCGGACCATGCGCAGGACGTGGTCCTCGTCATCCACCCCCCCGTCGGTCAGAAAGATGATCCGCTGCGCCCGATCGGGATGGCCTGTCTTGATCAAATCGAGACCCCGCTGCAGGGCCAGATCGATCCGCGTTCCGCCGTCCGCGCGCAGCCGCCGGACCCAGGTCCGCGCCTCCTCGAGGTCCGGACTGCCCGCCGGCAGGAACCCGGTCCGGAACGCGCTGACGTCGTGGTTGAAGATCAGGATGTTGAAGGTGTCGCCGGGACGCAGCCGGTCCAGCGCGGCCAGGAGCGCGGCGCGCGCCTGCTCGATGGAGGGCCCGTCCATCGAACCTGAGACGTCAAGGACGAACAGGGTCTCGGTCGGCAATCCCAGTCCCGCGCCGACATTCTCGAGGGGAGGCAGGAGCATCAGCAGCACATAGCGGCCGTCGGCGCGGTCCTCCGTGAACAGCGCCGAGCGGGGCTCGGACGCCAGGAGCGGCCTCCAGCGCAGGTGGAAGTCGCGGTCGGCGGGCACGCTGCCGTCGCGCGGCTCGACCAGCAGGACGTTGCCGTCCCGCCGGGTCACGATCGCGTGCGAGTCGCTCTCCACCGCCTGCAGGGGCGCTCCGGCGTCGATCCGCGCGACCAGCGTCGCCCGCGGAAAGCCCGCGGCGTCCGGGCGCGCGAACGGGGGGGTGACCCGGCCGCTGTCGCTCGCTCCGCCGGTCGCGAATCTCGGAGTGAACGTCAGGGGAAAGGACAGGCTGAATTCACCGCCGGCGTAAGCGATCTCCTGCAGGTACTCGAGGTTGACTTCGATCGTCTCACCGGGGTTGATGTTGGCGGCGGAGGTGGTGAAGAGGTTGGGCCGCTCCTGATCGAGCAGCGCCGCCTTCCGCCCTTCCTGCCTGGCTTGTTCGTAGATCTGTCTCGCCTCCTCACGTTCCCTGATGACCGAGACGATGCGGCGCTCGCCGATGCGCATCTCCATGCGGTGCACGGCGGCGCGTTCGGGGAGTGGGAAGACATAGACGCATTCGATGACCTCCGGGCTCGGGTTCCTGAACCTCTGCGTCAGGGCGCCGTGGATCAGGATGCCGGTGACCTCGAGGCGGACCCGCAGGTCGAGCACCGGCAGGGGGACGAGCCCGCCGGGGGTCTTCCGCAGCAGCTCTCCCGACCCGGCGGCGCCGGCCTCGACGGGCGCGGGCCGGCCGGCCTCGGGGCGCTCGCCCTCCCGCGCCAGGGCGGGGGCGATCAGATTCCAGATGAGCGACAGCAGCACCAGCATCTTCATGAGCGTCGCGATCGGCCGGGGGCCAGCGGGTGACATGCGCGATTCTTCCTTCGTTCGACGCTCGGAGGCATCGCAATCCCGGTGCCAGAGCGGGAAGGCGTC
>DAISWT010000176.1:5649-6070 GCA_036826235.1 Acidobacteriota bacterium
CCGGGAATGGGGTGAAGCCCCGCTCGATGGCCTGGGCCCAGACCAGGGCGAGCCGATCGGCCGTGGAGGACGGCGTGAATGTGTGCGGACCGGCCTCGAGGAAGCGCGGGCCGGTGTACGGTTCGCCATCGAGGAGCCCCGCCGCTCCGCCGCTCCCGGCGACGACGGAGTACCGGGCCGGGATCGCCACCTCGAAAGCGATCGGCCGATCCGGATCCCGGTCCTGGACGTTCAGGTAGCGGCCGGCGACGCGCACCTCCCCGAGAAGCAGGTAGTTGCTCTCGATGAATGTCCGCACGCCGTCGGGGAAGCGGTCGATCCGGGCGGCGGTGACGCAGGTCCGTGTCGCGATGATGCGCTCCCGGATGTTGTCGGGGAAAAACCCGCGCTCGAGCCGGGCCCTGGTGATCGCTTCCAGGAC
>DAISWT010000177.1:0-1839 GCA_036826235.1 Acidobacteriota bacterium
CGTCTCTCCGTCGGCGTACTCCCGGCGCCGCAGCTCCCCCCGGAGCTGGGAGAACTCGCTGGGCCAGAAGGTGAGCAGGAGGGCCTTGCCGCGGTCCCGTTGCGACGCGTCATCGGCGTGCCTGGACGACTCGATCCGCGCCCCGGTGAACCAGCGCTTCGCGAGCTGGTACTCGCCGGAAAGGAACCAGCCCTCGGCCGTCTGGTCGCCGAGCGGATCCTCGCGCCGGCTCTGGATGAACTCGCCCCGGAACGAAGCGGAACGGTAAGTCGCGGTCCGCAGCGGCTTCCAGCGCAGGGTCGTGTCGATGCCCTCGAGGCGGGTATGGGAGGTCGGAGTCAGGCCGTTCGGCCCCAGACCATAGGACACTCCGACCTCGAGGTTGGTCGCCTCGCTCAGATCGCCGAAAACCCTGTAGTGTCCGTTGTAGGCAAGACTGCCCCTGTCGGGCGCCGCGAACAGCTCTCCGGAGTCGCCCCGCAAGACCTGCACCGTCACTTCCGAAAAGACGTCTCCCGGTAGCGGCACGAGAAGCGCGGTGGAGAGGCCCGTGCCGATCCAGCCCTCCTCGCCGCCGAGAAGGTTAACGATCGGCAGGGGCTCGTCGGGCCAGGGAAGGACGTGGAGGTGCAGCGGATTGATCTTCCCGAAGGCGGTCCGCATCCGTCCGACCTTCGCCAGAAGTCCGCCTGGAAGAGAGGTGAACGTGGCGAAGCCCTCTTCGACACCGACCCCCTCCTCCCCGAAGGACAGGAAGAAGTCGGCGCGCGCGTACGGGTCGACGATGGCCTGAAAGGAGACCTCCGATTCCCGCAGGCTGGAGCTCGGCAGGTTTTCAGTACCGTTGCTGCCGCCGACGCCCAGGTAGTTGCCGATGACCGAGACACTGGGATTGAAGTAGTTCGAGGTCTGGGAGGGCGCCGCGGGGGGTGGGGTCGCTGGTCCCGGACCCGGCGGTGGTGGAGGAGGCGCGGAGGCCTCCTGCCCCGAAGCCACGCCGGATGGAGGTCCCTTGTCGGGAAGGAGCCCGGCACGCAACTCGTCACGCAGCGTCTGGAGCTGCTTTTTCAGTTCTTCGATCTCGCGCCGCAGCGCCTCGACCTCCTCCGCCGTGGATGTCGCCGAAACCTTCGCCGCCTCCGGCGCCGGAGCCGTCGCCCGGTTTTCCCGCGTCTGCGCCGCGCCCGAGGTCTCGGGCTGCGCGGCCTTTTCGTCGGCCCGGACCTCAGGGTGCAGGCCGAAGCCCAGAATGATCGCCATCGCCGTGAAAGACTTTCTCGGTCTCATGATTCCTCCGCCGGAATGAGATGACTCAGCCTCGGCGCGGGCCGGATATTTTTCTTGGAGACATTGAATCCGGAACCGAACGGCAAGCCGGCCCGCGAATCGCTCAGAGGACGGCTGACACCGGAGGGGCCCGCAGCGGCTTGTGATACCGGGCGGAGGGGCTGAGCGGTCCGGCCGAAGGCAGGACCGCAATCTCGGACGACTCGGCCACCGGGCGGCCCAGCCCTCTGGACGTCTGAGCCACACCGGGAGAGTTGAGGGCCTTGCAGGTCGAACAATCGCGCTGCGTCGCGCCATGGTGGGCCGCGGCGTGCAGCAGGGAGAGCGCCAGGAGCGCCAGGACGATCGCAGCGCACCACCGGGTCCAACCCGCTCGCACCAAAGGCCGCATGGTCAGTTCCTTTGTGGGGCAGGCATGCTACTTGACGCCCCGGCGAATGTCAAAGAGACCGCCGCCGGCCGGGACGCCTCACCGGACGGGAGCGATCGGCACCACGAACGGGATGCCGGTGGCGGCGTCGCGCTCGACGCGGGTCTCGGTCTCGTAGACTT
>DAISWT010000177.1:1849-6039 GCA_036826235.1 Acidobacteriota bacterium
CCGCCGTCAGGACGGCCGCCGGCGGGCCGTCCGCGGCAACGCGGCCGCGGTGCAGGAGGACCAGTCGGGAGCCGTAGCGGGCCGCCAGGTTCAGGTCGTGGCTCGTGGCGACCACCGTCAGACCTCGGTCGCGATGGAGACGGGCCAGGATCTCGTAGATCTGCAGGCGGTGTTTCAGGTCCAGGAAGGCCGTCGGCTCGTCCATCAGGAGGATGCGCGGTTCCTGCGCGAGGGCCCGGGCGAGCAGGGCCCGCTGGCGCTCGCCGCTGCTCAGCTCCTGGAGATGCTTGTCCTCCTGGTCGGCCAGGTCCATGTCGCGGAGCGCGGTGCGGGCCGCGTCGAAGTCCTCCGGTCGCTCGAGGCCCCACGGGCCCAGATGCGGCGCCCGCCCCATCAGGGCAATCTCCAGGACGCTGAAATTGAACAGGACCTGCGTCTCCTGGAAAACCACTGCGATCAGGCGCGCCCGCTCGCGCGGGGGGATCGAGCGGAGCGGCCGCCCGCCGAGGCGGATGTCCCCCGCCTCGGGGGAGACGACCCCGCTCAGCACGCGCAGGAGCGTCGTCTTCCCCGATCCGTTTGGCCCGATGATGCCCGCGAACTCGCCGCCGGAGAGCGACAGCGACAGGCGGTCGAACAGCGGCGTCGCGGCGCCGTGATGGCGGAAGCGCACGCCCGTGGCTTCCAGGACCGGATCGCTATTCAAAGTAGCCGCCACCACCCTGCCGGCGGTAGAGCCAGAGGAAGAACGGGCCGCCCAGAAGGGCGGTGATCACGCCGACCGGCAGCTCGGTCGGGGCCATCATGGTCCGCGCCGCGGTGTCCGCTGCGATCAGGAAACAGGCGCCGGTGAGCGCGGCCGCGGGCACGAGCAGCCGGTGGTCGGGCCCGAACATCAGGCGCGCCGCGTGGGGCACGATCAAACCGACGAAGCCGATCGGTCCGGCGACAGAGACCATCAGAGCCGTGATGAGCGACGCCAGGAGAACCGTCACGACGCGCGTCCTCTCGACGGTCACGCCGAGCGAGCGCGCCGCCTCCTCGCCGGCCGACATCAGATTGAGATCACGGCCGAGCAGCGTGAGCCCCGCGACCCCGGCGACCAGGACGAACGACAGGGCGCCGATCAGGTCGTAGCCCTCGATCGGGATGTTGCCGATCATCCACAGCCGCACGCCGTGCAGGCGCGAGAACTCGACCACCGTCTCGATCAGGAGAATGAGGGCCAGGTAGACCGTGTTCATGATGACGCCGATCAGAAGCATCGGGTACGAGACGAGCCGGCCGCGCGCGCTCGACAGGAGGAACAGGATGCCGACTGTGGCGGCCGCCCCGAGAAACGCCGCCGCCTCGCGCACCGGCAGCGCGGGGAGCACCGCCTCCAGGCCGAGAGCGGTCGTCAGAAACGCACCGAGCGCTGCGCCGCCCGAGACGCCGAGGATGTACGGATCGGCCAGCGGGTTGCGCAAGACCGCCTGGAACGCCGCGCCGGAGGCGCCCAGGGCCGCGCCGGCGAGCGCCGCCATCAGGATGCGCGGCAGGCGCACCCGCAGGACGGTGGCCTCGGCGATCTCCCGGTCGGGGATGCTCCGGACCAGGTCGAGCAGGGTGTAATGACTGCTGCCGATGCTGGCGCACACGGCGATGCCGAGCAGGAGAGCGGCCGCGAGCAGGCCGACCGACAGGGCCAGGCGCCGGGCGGTGAGAGGCGGCATCAGGAGCCGAGGTCGGATCGGATCTTGAAGAGCCGCATGACGTCGCGGCGGCTCAGGATGCCGATGATGCGGCCCCCGGCGACCACCGGCAGGCGGCCCGTGTCGCCCCGCACCATCGCCCCGAGGGCGGTGACGACGTCATCATCGGGGCCGAGCGGTGTGATGGAGGCCGCCGGGGTCATGATGCGGCGCACCGGCGTGCGCACCCACTCGTCGCGCGGCACGCTCTTGAGCTGCTCGAGTGAGACCATGCCGGCGAACAGGTCCCCCGAAGCCACCGGGAAGCTGCCGCGCGGATGCCGGAAGAAGTAGTCCTGCGCCAGCTCCTCGAGGCTGGCGTGATCGGGGACGGTGATGACCGGCTGGCTCATCAGCTGGCGCACGCTGAAGCCCGAGAGAGCCTCGCGGAACAACAGCGTCTCGTAGCCGGCCCCGGCCGCCTGGTGCAGGAACAATCCGATCAGGATCATCCAGATGCCGGCGAGGTTGCGGGCGGCCACGAGCTGCACCAGGCCCAGTCCCATCAGCCCGAAGCCGACGAACGACCCGGCGCGCCCGGCCGTCCGCGTCGCCGACAGCAGGTCGCCGCGGCGGGACCACAACCAGGCCCTCAGGATCCGGCCGCCGTCCAGGGGGAAGCCCGGAAGCAGGTTGAACAGGCCGAGGAGGAGATTGATTCCAGCGAGATAGTCGGTGACGCTCCGCCCTCCGTAGACGATCGACGGCAGGCCGGTCAGGGTCAGCACGAAGAAGAGCGCCGCCACGCCGAAGCTCGTGAGCGGGCCGGCGGCCGCGATCCGCACCTCGGCCGCGGGGCTCTGCGGCTCCGAGGTCATCTCCGATACGCCTCCGAACAGGAACAGCCGGATGCGTGGCACGGCGATCCCGGCGCGCCTCGCGAGCACGGCGTGCGACAGCTCGTGCACCAGAACCGACGCGAACAGGAGCAGGGCCGCCACGACGCCGAGGATCCAAGCCCAGGGCCCGCGGACCGGCGGCTCGGTCTCGGGAAAGTACCCGGTCGCCAGGCTCCAGACCACCATGAAGAAAATAAACAGCCAGCTCGGATCGATCAGGACCCGGATTCCGGCGATCCGCATCAGGCTGTAGCCGCGCATGAGAAGAAGTCTATCCCACCGGCCCGGCCGTGGAGGCCATCAGCTCGAGCAGCTCGCGCACGGCGAGTGGATTCGCGAGACGGTGCCGGGCGTGCGAGGTGTGGCGGGGCGGACCGATCCGGATGGTCGTCCCCCGGTCCTGCAGGGCTCGGAACGCGTCTTCGTCGCTCCTATCATCGCCGAGGTACACGGGGAACCAGGCTCGGCCGAAACTCTTGGCCAGCCACAAGACCGCCGAACCCTTGTCCGCCTGGGCCGGCTTCAGCTCGATCACCCGCGACCCCCGCAGAATCGACAGGACGCCGCCCGGGACGGCTCCCCGGGACGCATCGAGGAAGCAGCGGACGGCACGACGCTCGTCGCGGCGTTCGCAGCCCCGCGTGTGCAGGGCCAGGGCCGCCCCCTTGTCCTCCATCCGGGCCCCCGGGATCGAGGCAACGAGCCGGGCGCACGCCTCCGCGACCTCCCGGACTGCGGCGCGGCACGCGTCGAGATCGACGCGATCGAGGGCGCGTCCGTCCGGGTCGACGTACGAGGCCCCGTGCAGTGCCAGCAGGTGACATCGTCCCGGCAGGAGGCGCCGCAGATCCTCCGCCGAGCGCCCGCTGACGATTGCCACCTTGAAGCGACCCGGGACCGCGAGGCGGTCGAGCAGGCGCAGCAGGCCGGCTCCGGGCTCCGCGCGGGCGGGGTCATCTTGGAAGGGGACCAGGGTGCCGTCGTAATCGAGGAACAGGGCGATCCTGTCCGGGGCGGCGAGGAGCCGGGCGATGCCCGCCGGGGTGCTGGCCACCGGACGCTCAGTCCGGTTCGCGGGCCACGGCGGCGCCCACGGACTGGATCCAGGAGGCCGGCTCGAGCGCCGAGGCGGAGCTGCGCGTCCGGATCCGGCGGAGCGCCCCACGGGGGATCGAGTGTCCGGCGGCCCCCAGGAACTCACGCAGCCACCAGTGGATGTCGCGGGTGAGGACGCGCCGCCGCAGCGCCCGCATGCGCTCGGTCTTCTCCTTGAGCGTCATCTCCGCGGCTCGGCGCAGCGCGTCCGAAACATCCTCGAGGTCGTACGGATTGACCGCCAGCGCCTCTTCCATCTCCTCGGCGGCTCCGGCCAGCCGGCTGATGATGAGCGCGCCGTCGTCGCGGGTGCGGCTGGCGACGTACTCCTTGGCCACCAGGTTCATGCCGTCGCGCAGCGGCGTGATCAGGGCCACGTCGGCGGCCGCATAGAGGACCGCGAGCGAGCCGCGTGAGATCGAGCGGTAGGAGTAGCGGATCGGGACCCAGCTTCCTTCCGCGTAGAGGGCGTTCAGCCGTCCGGCGGTCTCGTCGACCTGCCGCCGGAGCTGCGCGTAATCGT
>DAISWT010000178.1:0-6036 GCA_036826235.1 Acidobacteriota bacterium
TCGCCGAAGTCGAACAGGCCGCGCCCGACGATCGTCTTGACGTTGCTGTCCTCCAGGTCGATGACGCGCACGCTGCTGATCTCGCTGTCGGCGATCAGGATGTAGCGGCCGGCCTGCGCCAGGCCGCTCGGCTGGGCGAAGGCCGCCTCCGCCACCGGCCCGTCGACATGATCCTCCCGGCCGCTGCCGGCCCACGGACCGATCAGCCTGCGCTCCGTGTCGTAGACCCAGATCTGGTGACTGCCGGCCATGGCGATCAGGAGCTGCCGGCCCATCCTCAGCAGCCCCCAGGGAGAGCGCAGGGCGATCCCCTTCGGAACGGCCGGGTCGAAGGCGCCCAGGCCCTGCCCCTTCTCGCCGGTCCCGGCGAGAGTCGTCACATCCAGCGTGCCCAGGTCGACGGCCCGCAGCAGGTGATTGCCGGTGTCGGCCACGTACAGCGTCGTGTCGTCGGACGTCATCCCCTGGGGCGCGTGAAAGGAAGCCTGCGCCCCCGGGCCGTCATGGCCCCCGGCGCCGCCCTCACCGACGATCCCCTGCACCCGGCCGTCGAGCTCCGCGATGACGATCCGGTTGTGGCCGCTGTCGGCGATGAACAGGAGACCCCCCGCGACGTGCACCTTGCCCGGGAAGCGCAGAAAAGTGCCGTCTGCGTCATGGTCGGGGGCCACGTCGAGCGGGCCCGCCGCCAGGGTCCCCTTGCGGCGGCCTTCGTCGAGGAGCGCGTCGATCTTCGCCGCCAGCGTCTGCTCGTCGATCTCGCCCGAGATGGTCTCGCGAACGTATCCGGTGGCGTCGGCCAGGACCAGTGTCGGCCAGGCGCGCACACCGAAGCGCTCCCAGATGTCGTGCTCCGAGTCGACCACCACCGGATGGACCACGCCGTAGCGCTGCACCGCGCGGCGGATGTTCTCCGGATCTTTCTCCGAGATGAATTTCGCCGAGTGCACTCCGATGACCGCGACCGGCTCCTTCGCGAAGCGCTCCTCGATCCGGCGCAGCACCGGCAGGACATGCATGCAGTTGATGCAGCAGTAAGCCCAGAAGTCCAGGACCGTCACCCGGCCGCGCAGATCGCCGGCGACGCTCAGCGGCCGGCGCGTGTTGATCCAGGTGGAATCGCGCGGGAACTCGGGACAATGGACGAGGGCCGGATTCATCGAGGCAACCTATGGAAAGTGACCGACAACCGTGCGGGTGGAAAATGCAATTTCCGAGGCGAAAGCCAGCCCATTTTCCCGCTGAGGGGCTCGATACATCGGGAAGACTGGACCCGTGGTCGTAATCCACGTAGACCCAGTAACTTGGACCGTTGTCTCGCGGAGTCACCCGCACTGTTGTAGGGCATTTTCCCAACCTATACCCTGCGCCGCGAAAAGGAAAGAAATCTTCGAGAGTTCGGCCGCGGATAACGGGCTCTAGGCGAGCGCTCTTCTGATCTCGGCGGCGAGCCACTCCGCCTCGCGCTTGGTGCGCAGCGCCGCGGTCACGCGGGACGCCGGGCCGTCGGCGCGGGCGATCACCAGGTCGTAATACGGCGTCTCGCCGGCCTGCATGCCGACCGACAG
Source organism: Acidobacteriota bacterium (assembly GCA_036826235.1). GTDB lineage: Bacteria > Acidobacteriota > Polarisedimenticolia > Gp22-AA2 > Gp22-AA2 > Gp22-AA3. The sequence continues at coordinate 1,569 of DAISWT010000178.1, forward strand.
CGTGATGTCGCGGAGGTCACGACAGGGGATGCTCCGGCTGCGTGACAGACCCAGGACGCGGCCGGTCACGACCAGGCCGCCCGGGGTCGCGTCCAGGGTCGTCGTCTGGAGCCAGGCCTGGATGACGATCGCCATGATGAGCAACGAGAAGGCGGCGAACGCCGTCAGGAGGATCCACGGAACGAAGACGAACGGACCATCGACGGCCCCGCTGTGAATCAGAACGGCCAGCAGTCCGGTCATTCCGCAGAACACGGATCCGAACAGGGTTGCCAGCAGCGCCGCCCTGAGATTGCGCGCGGCGGGCAGGACGAAGCGCGTGCCGCCCTCGGGACCCGGCTCGACCCGGATCCGCGAGTCCACCGGTCGCGCCGGAGCATCGTCCGCGGACGACTGCGGAGCGGAGCGTTCCTCCGAGGGCGCTGGTCCAGCCGGGGCGGCGGCGACCGGGATCTCGAACTGCTCGCTGTAATCCACTCCCGGGATGCTGGCGCGGGCCCCCAGCCGCCACAGGATCCGGTTGTCCGGATCCACGCTGCGCGTCGGCGACACGTCCGCAGGCAGGCGGAAGGCCACCGGGATCGCGGCGCCTTCGGGCCCGGCCAGGAGGCCCTCGCGCTGAATGGTCTGCTCCTCCTGCCACAGAATCTTCTCGCGCACCGACCGGTTGTTACCGGAGCCCGAGACGACACGGTTGATACAGGAGAAGGTCAGGCGCGGCGCGGCGACTTCCGGAAGATGGCGCGCCGAAATCGTCCCGCGCAGCCAGCCTCCGGGCGTCACCGTGTCGCCGGACACCTCGAATTGCGATGTCCCGAAGCGCCTCCAACGCAGCGTCAGGTGGACCGCCCAGATCAACAGCCACGCGCCGGCGAACGGGAATGTCAATGCGACCCAGGCGACCGTGTTCCCCTTCTGGATCGCGGGCACGGCCCCCAGGAAGGTCGCCGGCGTCGAAATCAGGTTCCACAGGATCGCAATGACCCACGCCACACGGAGACCGGACTGGGATCGGATCGTCATGACCGTCAACGTAAGTTGCGCCGGGCGGGCCGGCAAGCTCCGGGGGGCGGGTTGCACTCCTGTCATTCGGGGCGGAGCTTCCCTTCGACGGACTAAACCTCCCACGCACGCGCGCGGTCAAAGGATCGAGCATGGAGGTGACCGCGATGACAAGGATGCACTCGGGATTCATGGCTCTGTTGCTGGCGTCCGGACTCGGCCTCGGTTCGACGGCCTACGCCCAGGACGATACGCAGAACACCGGGGCGCAGGCCGGACGGATCGGCAGAACGACCGCCAGGACCTGCGACACGATCGCCAGGACCTGCGAGGCGATCGACAGGATCGCCGGCAGGACAGGCGGGACCTGCGCCAGGACCGTCACGACCGGCTTCAGGACAGGCGGGAGGTGCGCCACGATCGCCAGGACGTCCGCCAGGACCTGCGGCAGCGCCACGGCGAGCGAACGGACCTGCGACAGGACCGCCGGGACCTCCGGCAGGACCGGCACAACCCGGATGCGACGCCGGGCGAGATCGCGTCCGATCGGAAAGAGGTGAGACAGGACGCGCGCCAGCTCCGGAGCACCAACCGCGACATCCGCTCCGACCGCTCCGACGTGCGCCACGATCGCCAGGACATCCGGCAGGACGGCCGCGAAATCCGCGGTGACAGGCGCGACGTTCGCCGGGACAGCCGCGACATCCGCAAGGACAAGCGGGACATCCGACACGACAGGCGCGACGTCCGTCACGACCGGCCGCGCCCGCACCACGGCTGAGCGGCACCGTCGCCCAGGACCCTCCCAAGGCATTGACGGTGCGCCTTAAGTCACCGACAATGTCGGCCCGCGCCCGCGCTCAAGCGGGACCGTTCACCGCGCGTTCTCAAGGAGGTCCTGTGAAACGAATCCTGTTCGCGCTGCTGCTGTGCGGCCTGCCTCTCGGTCTCGCCAACGCCCAGGACGACAAGACGGAGGCGACGCTCGCTGCCTCGTATCTTCAGGTGCAGAACGCCGACACCAAGACCGCCGCCCTCACCGGCGATCTGCTGTTCTCTATCGTCCCGCGCCTCCATCTCGGGCCGGCGGTCTCGTTCGGGTACTCGAAGAACGGCTCCGTCACCTCGACCGGTGGGGCCGCAGGGCTAGGCCTGGAGTTCGACTTCCTGACCGGGGGACTCCGGCCATTCGCCGGTGTCCAGGCTCTCTACTGGATGGGCGAGTTCTCGCAGACGATCCAGTACGAGGCCAGCCTCCGTGCCGGTCTCAAAGTGGGAGGCGGGCCGGCCTTTCTGAAACTGTTCTACGAGAGGACCCGACAGTATGAGGCTTCAGGGGTCTTCAATGCACAGCAGGACTTCAACCAGGTCGTGGTCGGTCTCGGGGTCCGCTTCTAGAGGACGGCGGGGGCAGCGGACTTCGAACGCGTCCCCTGGAAGGCGCCGATGCGCCTGGAATTCCGGCCTGCAAGCGACGCGCATAACTTGACATATAACACTATTTGTTATATATTCACGGTGCGATGAAAGGTGCGCTCCTCAAGGCGGCTCGAGAAAAGGCGGAGTGGACACAAGTGAAACTCGCCAAGAGACTCGGTGTGACGCAGGTTTACGTCTCGCTCATGGAAACCGGGAAACGTCGCGTGCCGCCCCATTATGCCCATCGACTGATGCGTTTGCTCGATCTGTCTCCGACGATGCTCCCAGTCATGACAACGTCGGTGTCGAAGGAGCGACCAACGAACAAATGGTTTGAGGCACAGCTTGCACGCTTAGGCTACCCGGGCTTCGCCTACCGAAAGCGGCCTGGTGCCATGCGACATCCGGCGGAGGTTCTCCTGGCGGGACTGGCTTTCGACGAATTGGAGCCTCGGCTGGTGGAAGCTCTCCCCTGGCTGTTGCTCCACTACGAAGGGCTTGACCTGGAACGGCTTGTCGACGATGCGAAGGCGAAGAACCTTCAGAACCGGCTCGGTTTCACAGTCGCCCTTGCGCGACAGGTGGCGGAACGCAAGCAAGAATTCAAGAGGCGTCTACCCGAGCTGCGCCATTTCGAGGGGGCCTTAGAACCTAGTCGTCTCGCCCGGGAGGAGACCTTCAGCCAGGGACGCGCGCATGAACGACTACGAGAGTGGTTGAAAAGAGAACGGTCCGATATGGCGAGGCACTGGAATCTCCTCACAGACCTGAAGGCCGAACAGTTGCCTTATGCCCGGTAAGATCTCGGACCCCTGGCTCGGCTTTCTCCAAGATGTCGATCGCGCTCTCAAGCAGCCCGTTGAAGTCCACTGCTTGGGAGGCTTCGTGCTCGCCGTCCTGTGGGAACTGCCGCGGCCAACGGGAGACGTCGACTTCATCGAGATCAGGCCATCGAACGCGGGAGGGGAGCTCCTCCAGATCGCGGGCGAGGGAAGTGAGATCGCTCGAACCCACAGGCTCTATTTCCACCGTGTGACTGTAGCGGAATATCCCGAGGCCTACGCCTCAAGACTTATCGACCTGACTCCGCAAGGATTCAAGCGCCTTCGGCTTCGTGCCTTTGAAGTCCACGATCTCGTGCTCGCGAAGCTTGGCCGGAACAGCGCGCGTGATCGTGCCGATGTGGAATTCCTCGTTGGTAAGGGGGTGATCGACAAGCATGTCCTGGAGGAGAGATTTGAAGCTGAGCTCCGCCCCTATGTGCTCAACGAAGCTCGCCACACCGACTCGCTCCGGCTTTGGTTGGACGCGTTTTTTGGTGCGAACCCCTGAAGCTCGCTTCGACGCCTCCCCAGGTGGTAAGGTGCCGTCCGTAAGATTTGTGCGGGCGCCTTCGAGCCCATACAGTGAGCGCTGAGATCGAACCGGCAGATTCTCCGTCAGCCACTACGCCTCCGACGCGCTTTTGCACGCGCGCGGTCCGGCTGCTGGCGGCGCTTTCGGGCGCGGCCGCCCTGGCCCTGACGGGCCTGGCGCGGCTCTCGCCTTGCGCCGCTGTCCCCTTCATCAACGCGCCGGTCCCGGGCGAGCGCGCCGCGGAGCCTGCCTCCGAAGGGCGGCCGATCACTCCCGCGGGAGTGTTGATCAAAGACGCCGCGACCGGGCGGCCGGCCGTGCTGCCGCTGACGGTCGACTTCGTCCGCTCGACCGACGAGGACGGGCCGGACGGCAAGGGGCGCTACCTCATCGCGATCAACAGCGGCTACGGGGTAGAATTCAGCGGCGATACGAACAAAGCCCAGCAGTTGTTGTCCGTCATCGATCTGGGCGCCGGGGACGCAGGCGCGGCCGCGCAGCCTGTGCCCGTCGTCATCCAGAACGTCTACTTCCCGACTCCGCAGAGCGCCAACGTCGGGGTCGTGCTGTCGAAGCGCGCCGAAGCCGACGGTAGCCGGATGCTCTACGTCTCCGGCGGCGTCGAGAACAAGATCTGGGTGTTCCGGTTCACCCCCGGCAGCGACACGCCGATCACCCCCGCGTCTCCCGG
>DAISWT010000179.1:0-6022 GCA_036826235.1 Acidobacteriota bacterium
TGAACTGCGGCACCACGACCTGGAGCCCTGTCTCGAGCACGGCCGGCTTGCCGCTATTGGAGGCGGTTGCCCCCTTCATTCCCGGCGCGGTCTCGACCACGCGCAGATCGACGGTGATCGGCAGCTCGACACCGACGGGGCGATGCTCGTAGAACTCCACCATCACCCTGGTGTTGGGAACGAGATAGTGCACCGCGTCCCCGAGATCCTCCCTGGTGATCGCCACCTGTTCGTAGCTCTCGGTGTTCATGAAGTGGTAGTCATCACCCGAGGCGTACAGGAACTCCATCTCGTGCTCCTCGAGGTCCGCTTTCTCGACGCGGTCCTCCGACCGGAACCGGTATTCGAAGCTGTTGCCGGTCCTGAGATTGCGCAGCTTGGTCTGCACCATGCCGCGCCAGTTGCCGGGCGTGATGTGCTGCACGCTCAGCACGCGGCAGAGATTCCCCTCATGGAGAATCGCCATGCCCGAGCGCAACTGCGTCGCGGGAATCATCCGGACGGGTCCTTATCTGAGCCAGTCGTTTCCGGTCGGGAGTCAGACCGGCGGGCGCATTATACCGGCCGCGACGCCCACCCGCAAGCCGCGTCCCGCGCGCGCTCCGGTGGAGCCGGCCGTCGTTGACAGTGCGTCCGGCGGCGGCTTACTCTCTGCGGGTGATGGCGCAACGGGACGAGTCCTCCTTCGAGCCGCCGACCGATCTGGCCTTCGACGTCCCGGCGGCCGCGGGTCTCCTTCGGGACTTTCTGCGCCGGGAGACCCGCAAGGCGGGGTTCACGCGGGCCGTCCTGGGGCTGTCGGGCGGCGTGGACTCCGCCGCCGCCGCGGCTCTCGCCTGCCGGGCGCTGGGGCCGAGGAACGTCCTGTGCGCCCTGCTGCCCTACCGGGACTCGAGCCCGGCGAGCCTCCGGGACGCCCGACGGGTGATCCGCCGACTCGGCGCGCGCAGCGCGCTCATCGGAATCACGCCGATGATCGATGCGTACTTCGCCCGTGACCGACGCGCGCCGCGGTTGCGCCGCGGCAACAAGATGGCGCGCGAGCGCATGGCCGTTCTCTACGATCTGTCGGCGCGCGAGCACGCGCTGGTCGTCGGGACGAGCAACAAGACCGAGCTGCTCCTGGGTTACGGGACGATCTTCGGAGACCTGGCCTCCGGTCTCAACCCGCTGGGCGATCTGTACAAGACCCAGGTCAGGACGCTGGCGCTCCATCTCGGCATCCCGCCGGACATCGTGTGGAAGGCGCCGACCGCTGATCTCTGGGCGGGGCAGACGGACGAGAAGGAGATCGGTTATCGCTATGCCGACGTCGATCGTCTGCTGGTCCTCCTGGTGGACCGGCGCTCCGGCCCCGGGGAACTGATCGCCGCGGGCTTCCCTCCCCGCATGTTGGAGCGCGTCACGCGGCTCATCACAGCGTCGCAATTCAAGAGACGGCCGCCGCTCATCGCCAAGCTCTCGCCGAGGACGATCGGCATCGATTTCCGCTACCCTCGCGACTGGGGCCGTTAGCCGGTCCGGGAGACCCCGCTTGAGCCGGAGCAGCGAGCCGCGCGGCACGCTCTACGTGGTCGGGACACCGATCGGCAATCTGGACGATTTGTCGCCGCGGGCCGTCCACGTCTTCGCGGAAAGCGATCTGGTCGCCTGCGAGGACACGCGCCGCACCGCCACCCTCCTGGCCCGCCATGGTCTTTCCACGAGGATGTTCAGCTACCACAAGTTCAACGAGGCGCGCCGCCTGCCGGAGATTCTCCGACGATTGGACCGCGGGGAACGGATCGCCCTGGCGACCGACGGCGGGACTCCGGGGATCTCCGATCCGGGCGCGCTCCTGGTGCACGCTTCCCGCCGCGCGGGGCACCGGATCATCCCGGTTCCCGGGCCCTCAGCCGTCACGGCGCTCCTGTCGGTCGCCGGCCTGAGGACCGTGACCTTCACGTTCATCGGCTTCCCTCCGCACCGCAAGGGAGAGCGGCGGCGAGCGCTCGAGGCGCTGCGGGCCGAGCCGCGTCCCCTGGTGTTCTTCGAATCGCCGCAGCGACTGGTGGCGACGCTCGGTGATGCGATCGAGATTCTGGGAGATCGCGATGCCGTCCTTGGAAGAGAGATGACCAAAATCCACGAGGAGTTCCACGCCGGCACTCTGAGCTCCATCCGCGCGGCGCTCTCTGGCCTCCGGGTCAGGGGCGAGGTCGCCTTCCTGGTGGCCGGGCCGGGAGAGGATGCGCCGCCCGTTGGCGACGTCGTGTCGGCCGCGGGGACCGGCCCGGCCGAGTCACCGGCCCGCAGGGTGCGGCGCCTCATCGAGTCCGGAGTGGGTCGCAAGGAGGCGATGCGCCGCGTGGCCCGCGAGACTGGAATGTCGCGCCGCGACGTCTACAGCGCGCTGCTGCGCGACCGGACGGACGCCGAGGAATGAGCCCGAAGCCTCAGGAGCCCGGCGAACGCGTGCTGGCGACCAACCGCCAGGCCTTCCACAATTATTTCATCGGCGAGCGCCGTGAAGCCGGCATCGCGCTGCTCGGAACGGAGGTCAAGTCGCTGCGCGAGGGCAAGGCGAACCTCAAGGACGCCTTTGCGCGCGTCGACGGACGCGAGGTGTTCCTGCACAACTGCCACATCTCGCCCTATTCGCACGGAGGCTACGCCAACCACGACCCCCTGCGCCCCCGCAAGCTCCTGCTGCACCGGGACGAGATCCTGAAGCTGTCGCAGAAGACGAGAAGCGGCGGGCACACCCTGGTGCCGCTCCGCCTCTATCTGTCCAGGGGTCGCGTCAAGGTCGAGATCGCGCTCGCGAAGGGAAAGAAACTCTGGGACAAGCGCCAGGCGATCAAGGAAAAAGATCAGGAGAAAGAGGCCCGGGCGGCCCTCCGGGAGCGCCGCCGCCCTCAGGAGTCCTGACGGACGAGGCCTTCGACCGGACTGCTGGCCGTGGCGCAGAGCTTCTTGGGGATGCGGCCCGCCTCGCAGGCGAGCCGCCCGGCCTCCACGGCCAGCCGCATCGCCCGGGCCATTTTGACCGGATCGCCGGCGCCGGCGATGCCGGTGTTCATCAGGACACCGTCGGCGCCCATCTCCATGACCATGGAGGCGTCCGACGCCGTTCCGACCCCGGCGTCAACGATGACGGGAAGATCACGGATCTCGTCCAGGAGAAGCCGCAGATTGACGGCATTTTGCATCCCGAGCCCCGAGCCGATCGGCGCGGCCAGCGGCATGACGGCGGCGGCTCCGGCGTCGCGCAGCCGCTTGGCCACGACCAGATCGTCGTTGGTGTAAGGCAGCACGGTGAACCCCTCCTTGACCAGGACCCGGGTGGCCTGGAGCAGCCCTTCGTTGTCGGGGAACAGTGTCTTTTCGTCGCCGATCACCTCGAGCTTCACGAGCTCGGAGAGTCCAGCCTCCCGCCCCAGACGAGCGATGCGCACGGCCTCGTCGGCCGTATAACAGCCCGCGGTGTTGGGAAGCAGCGCCACCTTCCTGGTGTCGAGGTAGTCCAGCAGGGATTTCCCGCCTCCCCGCTGCGAGAGATCGATCCGCCGCACCGCCACCGTCACCAGCGCGGCGCCCGATGCCTCGATCGCCAGTCGCATGAGGTCGAAATTGGGGTACTTTCCCGTTCCGACGATCAGCCGGGACGGATAGCTGCGGCCTCCCAACGTGAGTGTCTCGGTTTTCATCAGCCGCCTCCGACAAGATGGACGACCTCGACGCGGTCGTTGTCGCGCAGAGCCAGGCGCAGGTAATCGTCGCGGCGGACCACGCGGCCGTTCACTTCGACAGCCACCCGACCGGGGGCGATCCCGATCGCCTCCAGGAGGGCCAGGACGGTCGCCCCCACCGGGACCCCTCGGGTTTCGCCGTTGAGCACGATGGTCACGTTTGAGGCCCCGCTCAGCTCGCCGCCTTCCGCGCCGGCTTCTTAATCAATTGCTTGATCTCCCCGCTCTCCTTCCCGATGGAGGCCTGGATGATCAGCGCCGCCGTGCCCTCCTCAAGGAGCGGCAGCGCGCAGCTCAGAGACACCTCCCCGGAGGAGTCGGTCTTGCCTTCGACCAGCGTCCTGGGCTTGTCCACGGTGCTGATGAGTTTCACCTTCACCTTCGCCCCCTCGATCCCCTCGCCGGTGGAGCTCCGGCTGACCAGGAGATCCAGACGCGCCGTGCCGCCTTCCACGAACCCGTCCGAGCCGACCATCTGAAGATTGATCCGCTCCGTCTCCCCCTGCGACCGGAGCCACTCCAGAACGACCTCGTCGAAGCTCTTGCTGGAAATGACCCCCTCTCCGAACGGCCGGACCCTCCCGCCGTCGTAGCGCCCCCCCCGGATGTCGACGATCATGCGGTTGTGCTGCGATTCGATGCGTTCGGCGATCTCCTTCTCGCTGACGCCCTTCGAGAGAAGGTCGGCGTAGGAGGTGCGGCGCGCGGCGAGGATCTCCCCACCCACGTAGATGAGCGTCTCGATGATCGGGTTCTGCAGCCCCTTGTCTTCCGTCTGGACGTGGTAGGTCTTGCCGCCGTGCTGCACGTCGGTGTTGAAGCCCGTGACCATGACGGCATATTAGGGCAAGCCTCGAAAGCCCGTCAAGGACGCGCCCCGTCTGGCCTTTCACCTGTGCTACAGTCGCGGGTCATGAGCGCGAAGGGGCCGGAGGGGACGGCGATCGTCCTGTGTGAGGGGGCCTTCGGCACTTCCGAGGGCAAGACCGCGCACGGTCTGGTCCGGCACACGCATCGCTACCGGGTGCTGTCGGTCATCGACAGCGGGACGGCCGGGCGGGATGCCGGCGAGGTCCTCGACGGCAGGCCGGCGGGCATACCGATCGTGTCCCACCTGGACGAGGCGGTGCGCCTCGCCGGTCGACGCCCGGACTATCTCGTCGTGGGCGTCGCCACGCACGGCGGCGTTCTCCCGCCCGCGCTCCGTCCGGCGATCGGCCGCGCCCTCTGCCTCGGGATCAACGTCGATTCGGGACTCCATGAGCTCCTGGGGGACGACCCCGAGTTCGCAGTCATGGCGGTGAAAGGCGGCGCGCGCATCCGCGACGTCCGCCGCACCCCGCCGCGCGAAGCGATGCACGCCTTCACCGGCGGCATCCTGGAAGTGACCTCCCTCCGCCTGGCGGTGCTCGGGACCGATTCGGGCGTCGGCAAGAGAACGACCACCGTCCGCCTGGCGCAGGAGCTCGGCGCGGCCGGATGCCGCGCGGTGGTGGTGGGCACCGGACAGACCTCCTGGATGCAGGGTGCGCGCTACGGGTTGATCATGGACAGTCTGCTGAACGACTTCGTCTCCGGCGAGATCGAGCACCAGGTGTTGCGGGCTTTCCGGGAGGAGAGGCCCGACGTCATCATCGTGGAGGGCCAGGGTTGCCTGACGCACCCTGCATATCCCGGCGGTTTCGAGATCCTGGCGGGCGCCCGGCCGGAGGGTATCGTGCTGCAGCACGCCCCGTCCCGCACGCACTATGACGGTTTTCCCAATTTCCCTCTGGCCGGGCCGGAGAGAGAGATGGAGATCATCCGCCTGCTCGGCGGCAAGCCGGTGGTGGCGATCACGCTGAATCACGAGGGATTGACGCCGGATGAGGTCCGGGCGCACGCGGCGGCGCTGCGCGCGCGGCACGGCATCCCGTGCTGCGATCCTCTCCGGGACGGCGTGAGCCCGATCATCGAGGAGCTCAGGCGCCGTTTCCCCCGCCTGCCGGGATGATCCGCGTCGCCGGCGTTGAGGCGATCCCGATCGGGTTCCGCCTCATCGAGGGGTACCGCATCGCCGGTCACACCTACGTCTCCGCCGACACCATCATTATTAAAATCGACACCACGGACGGCCGCAGCGGGTTCGGGTGCGCCGCGCCGGCCGCGGAGGTGACCGGCGAGACGGCGGCGGCCTCCCTCGAGGCGCTCGAGGACAGGCTGATCCCGCTCCTGCGCGCCTCGGACGCCGCCGATCCGGCCGGCTTCGCGCGCCGCGCCCGGGAGGCCGCGCCGCGCCAGCCCGCGGCCCG
>DAISWT010000180.1:0-6016 GCA_036826235.1 Acidobacteriota bacterium
GTTCTGGAACGGCACCAGCTTGTCCCAGACGCCCCAGGCGTCCGTAGCGGGGTTCGGATCCTGGTCGATCTGGATCTGCACGTCGCCGTAGTCGAAGGCCTGCCCCGGCTTGGCGTTGAGGGTCGGCTCGTCGTTGCTCATCATCTGGGCGATCTGGTAGAAGCTCAGCTCCAGGTCGCCGGTATCGGGGAACAGGGCCAGGTTGATCGGCCGGGTCATGAAGGCCGCGATCTGGCGGAACCTCGTCGTATCTTTCAGCCGGTCCGCCAGGTCGAAGTGGTAACCCCAGTGCAGCGAGTTGCTGCCGCTGTGGGCCATGCTGTCGTTGACCGGAGTGAGATGATGGCCGGTGTTCGGGCAGCAGAGGTTCGTGGCGCTGCAGTTGGTGGTCGGCGCGCCGGCCGGGCAGTGGATGTGCCAGTCCATGTCATTGTCGGGGTCGATGATGCAGCCGGCGTCGGCGGGCGGGACGTTGAACCCGCCGCAGGCCACGACCGCCAGGCCGCCGAGGCCGCCGGCCGTGGTGCGCACCGTCACGCCGATGGTATCGTTATCGACGTTCGGGGTGCCGTAAGGCTGGTCGGCTAGCCCGAAGGAGAAGTTGCCATTCAGGTCTTGATCGAAGGTCTCGATCAGCCAGCCGTCGTCCGTGTTACCCGAGACTCCGTCCGGGCCGGGCGTCTTCACCTGGACGGCGCCGGGCGGGATGTCGAGGTCCGCCAGGACGTGAATCGGAACCGTGCTCGACGTGCCGAGCGATTCGGCCGAGGTCAGCGTCAGGACCATGTCGAGCGCGGCGGGGGTCGAGCCCGAGGTGCTCTGCATGGTCGTCTTGGTGACCAGCTCGAAATAATCTCCCGTGTCATCGGCGTTGCCGGCGATCTTGTCGGGACCCGGAGACCCCAGCGGGGAGCACTGGCCCGGGGGATCGGCTGGCCCATTGTGCGCGCACGCGCCGGCAGGGATCGAGGGCAGGAAAATCGACGGCTTGGTGATGCAGGCGATGTCGGGGTCGCTGCTGTTCAGGTTGAGATAGACGTTGGTCAGGTCGAACGTGCTGGCGTTCTGCACGGTGAGGTAGATGCGGGCCGTCTCGCCGCTGTCGGGGAAGATGTCGTGGTCGCCATTGGTGTCGCCGGCCTGGATGCTCTTCACGACGAGTTTCGCCAGGGGCAGGGTGCGGCACTCGATCGCCACGTTGTAGCTCAGGAGGTCGTCCGGCACGCCGTTGTTGTCGTCGTCCCACGAGCCGACCGGGTCGCACTCGTCCCCCAGGCCGTCCGAGTCGGTGTCCCGCTGGCGGTTCGTGCCGACGAGCACCGCCGGGTTGTAGATGGCCGGGCAGTCGTCGACCGCGTCGGGCACCTTGTCCACGTCCTCGTCGTCGTCGATCACCGAGCAGCCGCCGGTGTTGGTGACACCCGTCTTCACGCAGACTTCCTGGGTGAGCGGGAGGTTGCAATGGTTCGTGGAGCCGGTGCAATCCTGGTCCCGCGTGCAGATGACGGTGGGTGTCAGGGTGCACTGACTGGAAATCGGGCAGCCGGTGGGGCCGGTGTCGGTCGTGCAGACGATGTCGCTGGAGCGGTTGCACGAGCCGGTCGCGAGCGCCGCCACGGCCGCGCCCTGGCAGTCGCCGTCGCAGGCGTCGCCCAGCTTGTCGCCGTCGCTGTTGGTCTGCGTCGGGTTGTAGGTGCGCACGCAGTTGTCGTTCTTGTCCTGGATCAGGTCGCCGTCGCGGTCGGCGGACCCGCTGCACGCGATCCCCTGCGGGTTCTGCCCGCTGGTCGGTACCTGCATCGGGTCATAGACGTCGGGACAGTCGTCGAGCTGATTGGAGATGCCGTCGAAGTCGACGTCGTCCAGGTCGCAGGCGTCGCCGACGCCGTCGGCGTCGCTGTCGAGCTGGGATGGGTTGGGCACGCCCGGGCAGTTGTCGCAGTAGTCGCCCAGACCATCGGGGCTCGGGACGCAGGTTCCGCCCGTCCCGCAGTCACCGGTCACCAGGCACACCCTGCCGGGTGTTGGCCCGCCCGAGCATGTGCGGTCGCTGTCCGCCTGGGCCGGGTTGTAGACCAGGGGACAATTGTCCGTTCCCAGGGGCGGAGCCGCGATGCCATCACCGTCCAGATTGTCGAAGCCGCGCTCGCCGGCCTGCCCATCGGCGTCGGCGTCGCACAGCGGATCGATGTAGTACACCGTCAGGTTCTGATCCGACGAGGGGGTCACGAACAGGGTGCCGGGGTTGTTGAACTGGCCGGTCACCGTGATGGTGCCGCGGAACAGCCCCGGGGACACTTCGGGAAGCGGGAAGCTCTTGATCGGCGTGTTGACCCGGTTCACCCCGGTGGTGATCTGAACCGAATCGGTCTCGGTGGCCGCCTGCACGGTCACCGAGCCGGCGCCGGTCTTCTTCGGATCGTTGACCGTGACCTCGATCGCCTCGTCGCACTGGTACAGGGCGGTGCGATCGACCACCAGCGTGGCGCACTGCTGCCCCGCCGCCTGGCCGGCCAGGCCGAAGCGCTGGCAGGCCGGCGTGTGCGGCGGCGTGAACTGGCTCTCGTCCACCGGGTGAACCTCGTCCCATTCCAGGACCGGGTCGTCGACCGCCAGACCGTAGTCGGTCTTCCCCGAGGCGCTCTCGATCACGAAGAAGCCGATCTCGAACTGCCAGCGTGTGCCGCTGGGGCCGGAGCTGAAGAGACCGCCCGGCTCGAATGGACCGGGTCCGGTTTCCGGAAAGACGTAACCGTCGAGGTAGTTGATGAGGGAAAAGTCGTAGTTGCGCGTCGGGCCGGCGGTCCGCCGATCGACCGGGTGATTGTCCTTCGGCGACAGCGGCAGGGGGTCGATGGCGCGCGGGTACGGCAGGAAGTCCGGCGGCGCGACCGGGATCGGGCTGGTGCTGTTCAGGTTGGTGTTGGACGTGAAGCCGGAGAAGCCGGTCTCGTCGCCCGTCACCGTGTGGCTGCCCGTCACGGAGCCATCGTTTTCGGCCAATGGGCCGAAGGTGCGCTGCTTGACCACGTCCGCGCCCGCCGGATCGATGCCGAACTGGTAGGTGTCGAAGTGCCAGGTGTTGTAGTACACCCCGCCGAAGCGCGGGTAGAAGACGGACTGGCACAGGAGACAGTTCCGATCGTCGCTTTCCAGGTTGGTGTCGAAATTGACGAACCCGCCGGCGTAATGGTCCTGCGTCTGGAGGTTGACGTTCATCGCCAGACGCTGGAACTCGACGGTGTACGGGAAGCCGCGCGCATCGGGAAGCTGGTTCACTTGCGCGATGATCGGCGACTCCAGGATGTCCAGGATCCTCTCAGCCTGCACCGGCGTGTCGGGGTCGGTCGGCATGGCGTAGTTGTCGCACCCGGTGGCGGTGTCCGCCGGCGTCGTGGGGTCGCCATCCCCGGTGTGCCAGATGCCGGCGCCCAGGTTCTGGAACAGGGCGGCGGGGTTGTTGTCGGGGTTCGCCGTCTGGAACCCGCACTCCCCGGAGCGCTGCCATTCCCAGATGGAGCCGCCCGGGAGTCTCCCCTGGATGCTGACCGGGTGCCGGATGGTGAAGAAGCCGCCATCGTTGCGATCGAGGTTGAACGGCACGTTGTCGCGCGAGTCCGGCCCGTTGGGTGAGAACAGGATACCGGTGTCGAGCGTGCCGTTCGGGATGACGTCGAACTCGTTGTGGTCCAGGCTCCCGTCACCGTCGAGGTCTTCGCCCAGGGTATTGCGCACCGGTCCGGTGGGGCTGCCATCATGGGTGAACAGCGACGAGAAGGTGATGTCCTCGTCCGGGATCTGGATGCCGGTGAACGGGTCGATGACGTCGGGAGTGTCGATCTGGAGGTTGCGGTTGAGATCGCGCACCTCCCGCCCGCCGTTCGCGCCACCCGGGCCGCTCGGGAAATCGGTCGAGTAGTGCAGCGCCGCCTTGTCGGAGTTCAGCGCGTGGGTGAACGAGAAAGTCTGCCTGCCAATCACCTTCGACCGGTTGCTGGAGTCCAGGCTGAGGGTCAGCGTCACCACCCGGCTGGCGATCGGCAGGGCGTTCACGATCGTGCCGTCGACCTTGAGCGAGAAGCCGATGGCGGTGTCCTGGCCGCCCGGCAGTCGTCCGATCCCCTTCGGCGAGTCCAGGACCTTGACCGCCGAACCCCCGGGGCCCGACGGCGTCAGAGTCGCCACCACCTCCGAGTAGTCGTCGCCGCGGTTGGTGTTGACGATGGCGATGGTGTAGGACAGGTTCTCGTTGGCGTCGAGGTACTGGTCGCGATCGCATCCCCCCGCCACCAGCACCGCTCCATCCGCCTGATCGCGGATCTGCAAGACCCCGCTGAACAGCTCCGGCTCGCAGCGCACCGTGGCGCGCGCCTGGCCCGCCACCGGCGTGTCGACGTAATCGGCGACGATGAACCGTCCGGTGTCGGCTTCCAGGAGACCGTTGTTGGCGACGGCGTTCGGCGCCGCCAGACGCACCGGCACCTTCGCCGACTTGAACCCGTGGCTCCCCGCCGGGCTCTCGGTGAAGGCGAAGCCGCGCTCCGTGTCCAGGACGTTGCCCGAGGAGTCCTGCACGGTCAGGGTGATGCCGGCGCCGACGCTGAGGGTCGTCGCGTCGGGATCGAAGACCTGCACGACGACGTCGTCGGCGCAGCCGTAGGTCCCCTTGTCGAGATCGACCTGGCTGGCCGGGAAGGCGTGCGTCTGGCCGCCCCAGGTCTGCGAGCCGGTCCCGAGGACCGGCCCGGCGATCACCAGCGCGTACGGCTGCCCGCCGGCGTCCAGGAGACCGTTGCCGTTGCCTGTGCAGGTGCCGGTGCCCGCGCCGGTGCAGCACGATGATGGATCCCCGGCAGCCACGCATTGAGAGTTCTTGGTGTCCTCTCCGGGATCCAGGCGGAAGTTGTGGTTGGCGTCCTCGTTCGGCCCGTTGATCGCGGTGATCTGACCCAGGGTCACGCCGCCGGTGCCGCGCTTCACCTTTACCCGCCAGGTGCCGACGGGGATCTGCGAGTCCGCGGGCTGCCCCGAGAGGTCGACGCGCACCGCCGACAGATGGACCGCCTCGGACGGATTGCGCGTGTCGGCGACGTCGGGATCGATGGCGCCCCGGCCGAGCGACCACTGTCCTAAGCGCGGGCCTCCGCCGACCTGGTAGACGTTGCCGTCGTAGATGATGTTGTCGTTGGTGCTGGTCGCCCCGCAGACGCTCCCGGTCGGGGAGACGTCGCCCTGGAACAGACAGTTGTCCCGTCCCGGGGACTCCAGCTCCAGGTCGAGGTCGTTCACCAGCACGCCTCCCGCGCCGGCGTCCGGCGGGTCGGGCCACGCCAACGCCACGCGCAGCGTGCCGATCGAAACGACCCGGCCGCCGCCCGTGAGCGTGAGAGTGTTGGGGGAGTTCACGACGAAGGTGTGCGAGCAGGAGGTCGCCCCCAGCGTGCACTCCGGCGCTGGGGGGACAGTGTTGTTGCCGATCGGCTTCTCACCGGTGGCGATGTCGTCGAAGATCAGCAGGCCGGCCGCGGGATACTCCGGCGTGTCCGGCAGGCCGATCACCTTCGAGGGCGGCCAGTTCGGGATCGGCAGGACGTTGGAGAGCTGGATGCGGCCATAGCCCTGTTCGTTGTTGCCGATGACCCCGACGGGGAAGCCGCCCACGCTCCCGAGGTTGATCGAGCGGGACTGCCCGACCAACTGATCGTTGGCATTCGGATAGTCGTTGACTGGAATGCCTTCCAGGAAGTTGGCGCTGGCGATCAAGGCGGCTTTCACCAGCGATCCAGAGACACCCGGAGATGGCAGCCTGTCGTTCGTGGTGCGGCTGCCGCTGGGATAGAAGCCTTGCGCGAAGTAGTCGCGCACGATGGCGCCCGCGCCGGTGGCGTAGGCCGACGCGTAGGACGTCCCGAGGTTGTCCTCGTCGAGCTGCGCCTCGACCGGGGCGAAATTGTCGTTGTCGCGGCTGCGGAACACCGCCACGCCGGTCATGCCGGGGGCGCCGAACAGCCCGCTG
>DAISWT010000181.1:0-3301 GCA_036826235.1 Acidobacteriota bacterium
ATGTTCTCGATGTGCTTCGCCAGGTTGGCGCAGCCGCGGCCGGTGGCCGCGACGTCCGGCCGCTTCAGGGCCTCGGCATCGCCCCGGGCCATCGTCACGCCGCCATGCAGCTTCAGGGCGCGCACCGAGCACACGATGACGGCCGCCGCGGGCACCAGCCCCGCCGCCGGGCACTTGATATCGAACAGCTTCTCGGCCCCCATCTCGGAACCGAAGCCGCTCTCGGTCACGACGTAATCGGCCAGCTTGAGTGCCAGCAGGTCGGCCAGGACGGAGTTGTTGCCGTGGGCGACGTTGGCGAACGGGCCGCAGTGAATCAGGGCCGCTCCGCCTTCGAGATTCTGCACCAGATTCGGCTTGAGGGCGTCCTTCAGGACCGCCGCCATCGCCCCCTGGGCCTGCAGGGCCGAGGCGATAACGCCGCGCCCCTCGCGCTCGACGCCAATCAGGATCCGCCCCAGCCGATCCTTGAGGTCGCGCGGGCTCCTGGCGAGGGAGAGGATCGCCATGACCTCGGAGGCGGCGGTGATGTCGTAGCCGCTCTCGCGCTCCACGCCGTTCGCGCCGCCGCCGAGACCGACCCGTATGCGCCGCAGCGCCCGGTCGTTCAGGTCCAGGCTGCGGCGCCACAGGATCGACCCGGGATCCAGACCCAGCCGGTTGCCATGGTGCAGGTGGTTGTCGATCAGGGCGGCGAGCAGGTTGTGGGCCGCGGCGACGGCGTGAAAATCGCCGGTGAAGTGGAGGTTGATCTCGTCCATCGGCACGACCTGGGAGTGACCGCCGCCGGTCGCGCCTCCCTTGATCCCGAACACCGGGCCCATCGACGGCTGCCGCAGCGTGCTGACGGCGCGCCTCCCGAGCCGCCGCAGGGCCTGGGCCAGGCCGATCGTCACCACGGTCTTGCCCTCTCCCAGGGGAGTCGGGTTGATTCCGGTCACGCAGATGTAGCGTCCGTTCGGCTTGTCTTTGAGGCGGTCGAGGGCGTGCAGCGCGATCTTGCCCTTGTACCGCCCGTACGGCTCCAGCTCGTCGGGCAGGATGCCGAGGGACTCCGCGACGCTCTCGATGCGCTGCAGCCTGGCCCGGCGCGCGATCTCGAGATCGGACAGGCTCAAGGGCCCCTCCGCGGGCTCTTGCCTTCGTCGAGAGAGCGGCGCAGGTCCTCGATTTCCGCGTCGGTGGGGTCGACCGAGCGGGCCTTCTCCAGCTCGGCCAGTGCGGCGGCGCGATCCCCCGAGGCCTGCAGAGCGCGCCCGAGCAGCAGGTGCCCGCGCGCCGTGTCGGCGATCTGGAGCGCGTGGCGGGCCTCCGCCATCGCCCCCTGCGGGTCCTTGCGGCGCAGGGCGACCTGCGAGTTCAGGAGATGGAAGTCGGACTCGTAGGGAAAGGGGTCCGAGGAGGCCTTGCCGAGCACCGCCGCGCCCTCCTCCCAGCGCTCCTCCTTCGCCAGCAAGGCCCCCGCCTGGTAGGCCGCCTTCGGGTAGCCGGGATACTGCTGCAAGGCCTTGCGCAGGAGCTGCAGACGCTTCTTCGAATCGGTCTCGGCCATGGCCCGGCAGTACGTCTCGAAGGCGAGCAGCGGGACGTCCTCCGATTGCTTGCGCAGGAGATCGGAGCGTCGTTCGGAGACGGCGATCTTCTCGTCGCGCGCCAGCGACAGCGCCAGGTCCCGGTGCACCTCCAGCAGGTTCTTCAGCCGCCCGCTTCGCTGCAGCCAGGGACGCGCCTTCTCCTGCCGCAGATCGATCACGCGGGCGGCGAGCATGATCTCTCCGTTGTCCACGTTGAAGCGGCCGAGGATCAGCCGGTCGACCCGCATCCCGCCCGAGCGCGCCATCGTCTTGCGCCCCAGCTCCAGGGCACTGGCGAGCGCCAGGGGGGCTCCCGAGGGGATGCCGCTGCCCTCCAGCAGGACGGCGCGCTCCTCGGGGTCCATCACCTGCTGCCCGAAGCCGAGCAGGTACTCGCCCAGAGAGTGCGCCAGACCGGTGGACACCCAGTCGAGCGAGCGATCCTCCGCCGTGTTCTCGAACGGCATGATGAGGTAGGCGTGCGGGGGCGCGGGGGACGCGTCGGCCGCGACGACCACCGCTCCCGCCGACAGGACGGCGGGCAGCAGGAGAGCGACCGCTCGATTCAAGCGCCTGTCCTCCGGGGGCGCTGATCGATGGGGGTCGCCTCGTCGACCGCCTCGGACCTGCCGAAGAACATCTTCCCGGCCGTGGTCTGCAGCACCGAGGTGACGGTGATGTCGATGTTCCTGCCGATGTGACGCTTGGCGTTGTCGACCACGACCATGGTGCCGTCGTCGAGGTAGCCCACCCCCTGGTTCGCCTCCTTGCCTTCTTTGAGGATGAACACCTTCATCGATTCGCCGGGGAGGACGACCGGTTTCAGGGAATTGGCGAGGGAGTTGATGTTCAGGACCTGCACGCCCCGCAGCTCGGCCACCTTGTTGAGGTTGAAATCGTTGGTGATGATCTTGCCGGCCAGCTGCTTGGCCAGCTCGATCAGCTTCATGTCGACGTCCTTGATCTCGGGGAAGTCGGCCTCGGAAATGATGACCTTGACCTCGGGTCCCTTCTTGATGCGCTGCAGGATGTCGAGCCCCTTGCGTCCGCGGTTCCGCTTCAGGGCGTCCTGGGAATCGGCGATGTACTGCAGCTCGCGCAGCACGAACTGCGGCACGACCAGGGAGCCGTCCAGGAATCCGGTCTCGCACACGTCGGCGATCCGGCCGTCGATGATCACGCTGGTGTCGAGGATCTTGTAGTTCTGCCGCTGGCCGCCTTCGGCCCAGGCGGCGCGCAGGCTGCCCAGCGTGAAGCGCTCGCCGCGGGCGGCCCCGAGAGCCATGCCGGTGTAGCCGAAAATGAGGAAGATGAAACCCTTGATCGCCAGCGGCGGAGCGGGCGCGAGCAGGTCGAGTGGCAGGAGCGCCGCCACCACTCCGGCCGCCGCTCCGCCGACCAGGAGTCCGGCCAGACCCCCGAGGAGAGAGTTCATCTCGAGGGTGTGAAGGAGATATTCCAGCGCCAGGATCGACCCCGCGACGGCGGCTCCGATGAGCAAGCCGGTCAGGTCGAGCGGTTGCAGGGTGATCGGCCGGATCTGCGCCCCGAACAGGACGGAGAGGAGAACCAGGATGACCCTCAGAATCACTGTGCCCACAGCATTCACCTCATGCGGTCCGGGGGAGGACCGCTCCAGGAACGGATGATGTTGATGAAGGGTCGCGCCTATGACGGCTCACCTGCACATGATAGCGTGTCGGAGCGGCCGAAACTAGATCAGGTCA
>DAISWT010000181.1:3369-6015 GCA_036826235.1 Acidobacteriota bacterium
AACCCGGGAGCCGATGCCGCAGAGGATGTCCCAGGAGATCGTTTCGGCCCACGAGGCGACCCGATCGGCGCCCAGCGACTCGGCGCCGGAAGCGCCGATGACCGTCGCCTCGTCCCCCAGGACGGCCCCCGGGACGTCGCTCACGTCGACCGTGGTCAGATCCATGCTGACGCGGCCGACGATCGGCGCCCGGCGGCCGCGCACCAGGATGTACCCCCGGTTGGAAGCGAGACGCGGGAGGCCGTCGTCGTAGCCCAGGGGCAGCGAGGCGACCCGGACCGGGCGCTGGGCGACGAACGTGCGCCCGTAGCCCAGGGAGGCACCCGGGAGGATCTCCTTCATATAAATGATGCGGGTCTTCAACGACAGGACGGGCCGGACCGCCAGGGGCGTGACCTTCGGTGACGGGGGATAGCCGTACAGGGCGATACCCGGTCGGACCAGCGTCAGCCAGGCGGGCGGATGATCCATGATGGCGGCGCTGTTGGCCAGGTGGATCTCATCCGCGGCGAGGCCGCGCGCCCGCAGGACCGCGATCGCCTCCTGGAACAGGTCGATCTGACGGTGTGTGAAGGGGTCGGTCGGGTCATCGGCGACAGCCAGGTGGGAGAACGCACCGGTGACCCGCACGTGGCCCGAGGCGCTTTCCAGAATGGCCGCGAACGCCGGCACGTCGGAGGCCGGGACGCCCAGACGGCCCATGCCGGTATCCACCTTGAGGTGCGCGTCGGCCGCGCCGCCCCGCTTCTCCGCGGCCCGGGACAGAGCCTCGACTTGGTCCGGGCGGTACAGCGCCGGCACCAGGTCGTGCCGCAGCAAGAGCTCCGCCTGGGCGGGCGCGAAGCCGCCGAGGACCAGGATGGGCGCGCCGATCCCCGCCCGGCGAAGCTCGACGCCTTCCTCGGGGATCGCCACGCCGAGCCGCTCGACCCCTTCGCTCACCAGCGCGCGCGCGACACCGACGGCCCCGTGGCCGTAAGCGTCGGCCTTCACGACCGCGAGGACCGGGCGCGTCCCGACTCGCCGGCGCACCGCCGCCAGATTGTGCGCGAGGGCGTCCAGATCGATCTCGGCCCAGGTGGGCCGGTACGAGTCGAGGGAGGGCGTCACCCGGACCGCTGCTCCAGTTCCTCGAACCGGGTGTACTCGCGGAGGAACGCCATGTTGAAATCGCCGGTGGGGCCGTTGCGCTGCTTGGCGATGATGAGGGTGGCGATGCCCCGGTTCTCCTCGGTCGGCTTGTAGATCTCCTCGCGGTACAGCAGGAGGACGACGTCCGCGTCCTGCTCGATCGCCCCCGACTCGCGCAGATCGGAGAGCTGCGGTCGGCCGCGCTCGCCGCGCTGCTCGGGCGCGCGCGACAGCTGCGAGATGGCGATGACCGGCACGTTGAGCTCCTTGGCGAGCTCCTTCAG
This sequence comes from Acidobacteriota bacterium, assembly GCA_036826235.1. Taxonomy (GTDB): domain Bacteria; phylum Acidobacteriota; class Polarisedimenticolia; order Gp22-AA2; family Gp22-AA2; genus Gp22-AA3. The sequence continues at coordinate 4,785 of DAISWT010000181.1, forward strand.
CGAGCGCGAGATCTCGGACATCTCCTGGTTGCGGTTCTCGAAGCGTCCCCGGCTCCGGATGAGCTGCATGTAGTCGATGACGATAAGGTCGAGCCCCTGCTCCATCTTCAGCCGCCGGCTCTTGGCGCGCATCTCCAGCACCGAGAGCCCCGCCGAATCGTCGATGAAGATGCTCGCGGCCGCGAGCCTCCCGAACGCCTTGATGAGCTCGCTCCAGCGTTCCTTGTTCAGACGTCCGGTCCGCAGCAGGTGGCTGTCGATGCGCGCCAGGCCGGTCAGCATCCGCAGGAAGAGCTGCTGCCGGGTCATCTCGAGAGAGAAGAGCCCGACCCTCCGCCCCTCGGCCAGGCCGATGTTCTGCGCGATGTTCAGCGCGAAGGAGGTCTTGCCCATCCCCGGGCGCGCCGCCAGCACGATGAGGTCGGCGGGCTGCAGGCCCGACGTGTACTCGTCGAGCACCTTGTATCCCGTCGGCAGACCGGTGACCAGCTCGCGGTGCTGGGCGAGCCGCTCGATCGTCTGGAGGCTCTGGTCGGCGATCGCCTTCATCGGCACGAAACCCTCGCGCAGACGGTCCTGGGCGATCTGGAAAATCAGGCGTTCCGACTGGTCCAGGATGTCGTCCGGGTCCTGGCTCGCCTCGTACGCCGTCGAGACGATCCGGCCGCCGGCCTCGATCAGGCTGCGCAGGACCGCCTTCTCCTTGACGATCCGGGCGTAGTACTCGACGTTGGCGGAGCGCGGGACCCCGTCGAGGAGCGAGGCGATGTACGCCGGGCCGCCGACCGAGTCGAGCTCGCCGGAGCGCGACAGCTCCTCCTTGACCGTCACCGGGTCGATGGCGCTCGTCCGGTCCGACAGATGGTTCATGACCTTGAAGATCTTGCGGTGCTGGTCGCGGTAGAAATCCCCTTCCTTGAGGATCTCCTGGGCGCGATTGATGGCGCTGTTCTCGACGAGGATGGCGCCGAGAACGGAGCGCTCGGCCTCGACGCTGTGCGGCACGTCCTTGTCGAGCGTGATATCGCCGGGCATGTCGTGTGTCTCCGAAAACGCGGGGCCGCTATCGTAACACTTTGTTGCGCCGCGTTCCGGGGCTTTGATAAAATCACCCCGGGCCGGAGTGAGACGGATGGTCGCTGCCCGGACCTCAGGTCCGGGGAGAGGAAAGTCCGAACTCCACAGGGCATTGCGCTGGGTAACACCCAGTCCCGGCGACGGGAAGGAAAGT
>DAISWT010000182.1:0-5995 GCA_036826235.1 Acidobacteriota bacterium
CCGCAGCGTAACCTACGCGCTGCGAATCGGAGCCGGTCGTTCCATTCTGACTAGGCCCCGACGGGATCGGGTGCCTTGCGGACCCGCCTGACCCGCTTCACCACGGAGCGTCCGACCAGGAACACGAGCCCGAGCGACACGATCGCGACGATCGCGACCACCCAGACCTTCGAGAGCGCCTCCGCGAGCCTCTGTTTCGCCGGCAACCACCGGGACAGTGCATACCCGGTCTCCGTCGGTGGCCTGTTCGCCTTCGCCTTGACCAGAGCCAGAGCGTAGAGCTGGGCGCTCTGCTTCGGCGAGCGAAGCAGCATCTGATCGGCGGCTCTCTCCAGCGCCACGGCCGCGAGCGGGGACCCGGGGTTGACCGACACGTACTTCGTGAAGTATTCGGTGGATTCCGGCCCGCGCCCCAGCTCCGCCAGGACCAGGCCCAGCTCGAAATGCGCCTCCGTAGCCGCCGGCCTGCCCGGAAAACGATCAATGAGTTTCTTGTAGATCGCCGCCGCCTCCTCCAGCTTGGCGCGATTGCGGTTGCCGGTGCCCAGGTCGTGCGTGGCGATGGCCAGCTCGTACAGAGCGTTCGGAAGCAGCGCGTGATCCGGGAAGTCCTTCTCGAAATCCTTCAGGACCTCGATCACTTCGCCCTGGCGGGCGCGCAGGCGCAGCGCGTGCGCCAGCTGGAATTTCAGGGAGGGCAGGATGTCGGGCGTCGGGCTCTTGCCGAGCGCCTTGCGGAACAGATCGATGGTCCTGTCGAAGTCGCGGGCATGCTGGGCGGCCAGGCCCGCCTGATACAGGAGGTTTGAGGCGCGCGGGTCGTCCGGAAAGCGCGTGACGGCCTCTTCCAGCAGGCCGACCGCCTGCAGCGGCTCGTCCATCAGCAGCTTCGCCCTGGCCTCCCCCTGCAACGACGACACGATCTCGGCCGGGATGGGGCAGAGCGTGCGCGCCTCCTGGAACTGGATGGCCGCCTCGGCCCCCTTTCCCTGCGCCAGCAGGCTGTCGCCGCGCACCAGGTGGTCCGAAACCGTGCCGCCGAACCCCTGCGCCAGCGCCGCCGAGATTGGCCAGACCGCGGCCAGGGCGAGGATCGCCGAGACACGTCCGCCGCGATAGGCCCCGCGAATCATGGGGCGGTATTGTAGGCGATTTTCGACTTGGATGAGAATGACCGGGGGTGACCAACATCGCGAACGCAGCCTCGAATCTCGACGAGCCTCTCGGGCGCCCCGGCGCGCTTTCCACGCGCATCAGGCGACGATGCGCGGTACGGCTGGCGCGGGCGCGCGGCGCCCTGGGCGCTGCCGCGCTGCCCGCCGGAGGTCCGTTGAGCGCCCTGTCGGCGACTCTCGCCGCGCTGCCGCCCGAAATTCGCGACCGTGCCCTGCGTGGGCCCGATCTCAGGGGCTTTCTCTCGGAGGTGGAGACCTGGCTGACAATCCGCAGGGTGGCGTCGGAGATCGTCGCGATCGGCCCGCGCCCGCGCCGAGGGGCCCGCCGCCGGCAGGCCCTGGCACGGCTGTTTGATCGCCTCGCCCGCACCGGGCACCTGGCGACGCTCGTGCCCGGCGGCCGGATCGACGCCGGTCTCCCGGAGCGGTGCCTTGCCTTCGCGCGCCGGCGGCTCGATGACGCCGTGGCCGATCTCTCCGCGTTCCTACTGGGCCTCCGCCTGGCCTACACAGTTGCCGGCACGATCGAGGTGCGGCTCCGCTTCCGCGAGGATCCGGAGCAGGGCCGGCCGGCCGGACGTATCGATCTCGGCAGCTTCGCCGGACCGGCGGGCCAGACCGACCCCCAGGTCAAGTTTCTGACGCGCGGCCAAGGCTACAACTTGTCGTTGACGGCCACGGATGCCGTCCTCGTCTTGCAAAAGGCGCTGCCCGGAGCGGGCCCTGCGGACGATGCGCCACTACCGAAACCGGGGGCCGGACTGAATGGTCCGTCCAATCCCCAATCGCCGCCGCTGTCGGTCCTTGACCTGCAATTCGTCGGCGCCAGCCCGGCCGCCGTCTGCGGCTGGTCCGGGGGAAGCTGGTCCCCGGCACCTCGATCGTGCTCGGCCCAGTAGTCGATTCACGGCCGCGCCGGATGCGCGTCACCCGGGAAGCGCCCCGCCACGGCGAGCGACTCGCGCGGGCCATGCGTATCCTGCTGGTGGCCTGGCCGGAGGCGCACCGGGAGGTCCTCCGCCGCACCTTCATGGTCGTGCCGGTGCACGAGCCCGGCACCGTCAGCTGGTCGTTGGCCTCCCGGCCCGGGGTCTCCTTCATCAACATGTCCGGCAAGTCGATCGTCGACCTCGCGGACGACCTGCTCCACGAGACCGCCCATCACCGTCTGCACGACCTGCAGGAGGTGACGAAGCTCCTGGTCGGTGGTCCGGAGACCGCCGAGGTGCAGGCCTTCGATTCCCCCTGGCGCGGCACGCGCCGGCCGCTGCACGGCCTCCTGCACGGGGCCTACACCTTCCTGTTCCGCGCCGAGCTGCTCCACAGGATCCTGAAGGTCGCGCGCCGGCAGCCGCGCCTGCTCGCGGACGAGCTCGGAAGCTCCGGGCGTCGTGTCCTCCGTCGAGAGCTGCGGCGTGAGAGAAGGATGATCGCTTCCGCCCTGCGCGATCTCGAGGGCGCCGCCCGTTCCGGGCTGCTGGCCCCGGCGGGAGCGAGACTTCTCCGCTCGATGCGCGCCCGGGACGACTGGCTGCGCCGCTTGTGAGCCCCAAGCGAGACGAGGCGCGCACGTCCTGTTTCAGGGATTTGGGCGGGGCTCTTCGATCGTGTGGGTCCGGCCGGACTCGAGACCATTGAGCGTCTGCGTGAGGCCGTCCGGCCAGGTGATCTGGACGTCGGCGGCCGGGTGACGGCCGTCCTTGGCCGGCCCGAGGCCGAAGGTGAGGACCATCTCGCTCTGCGAGGCATACGAGGCGGCGGAGCGGACCTCGCGCGATGCGACGATGTCACCGGCACGCACGCGGACCTGGGCGCCCGCCGCGTCGCGGCTCGACTTGCTTCCAATGAGGCGGAGCCGCAGCCAGCCGTTGGCGTTGCCACCGTCGTTGCGCAGGAGGATGGCCGGGCCGTTGTTGGTGCTGACGGCGACGTCGAGGTCGCCGTCGCCGTCGATGTCGGCGTAGGCCGCGCCGCGCCCGACGATGGGGTGCTGCAGATCCGGTCCCGCCTCGGCCCCGACCTGTTCGAAGCGGCCGCCGCCGATGCCACGGAACAGGTGGGGGGGTTCGGCGTAGGTCACCGAGGGCTGCACGCGATTGATGTTGTTTTCGACGTGGCCGTTCGCCACGAAAATATCCGGAAGCCCGTCGAGATCGAAATCGAAGAAGAAGCAGCCGAAAGCCAGCGTCAGGAGGCTCGGCTGGCCGATCCCGGCCGTGGCCGCGTCGTCGATGAACAGGCCCCGGCCCTCGTTGTGGTACAGAGCGAGCATCTCGTTGGAGAAGTTGCCGATCACCAGGCTCTCGCGGCCCGAGCCGTCGTAATCGGCGGCGTCGATCCCCATCGCCCCGCGCGCCTTTCCCTCCTCGCTGAAGGCGACACCGGCGCTCCTGCCGACCTCCTCGAACGTGCCGTCGTGCCTGTTGTGGTACAGGAAGTTCGGCTGTGTGTCGTTGGCGACCGCGAGATCGGTCCAGCCGTCGCCGTCGTAGTCCAGAGCGACGACGCCGAGCGACTTGCCGGTCGGGTCGTACACGCGGGCGGCGCGCGTCACGTCCTCGAACGTCCCGTCACCCTTGTTCCGGAACAGCCGGTCGGTCGCGCCACGATACGATTCGGGAGTGCAGTACGATTTGCTGTCGCCGTCGAGGGTGCAGAAGATGTCGTCCTTCGAGGACCACTGCACGTAGTTGCACACGAACAGGTCCAGCCGCCCGTCGCGGTCGTAGTCGATCCAGGTGGCACTCGAGCCGAACGCGGGGTCCGACACGCCCGCCTTCTGCGTCACGTCCGCGAACGTGCCGTCGCCCCGGTTGCGGAACAACCGGTCCGGGCCGAGGCCGTTGATGAACAGGTCGGTGTGCCCGTCGTTGTCATAATCGGCCGCGGCCACGCCGATGCCATACATCTCGACGGCCAGACCGGCCTTCGCCGTCACGTCCTCGAACGTGCCATCGCCGCGGTTGCGGTACAGCGCCTGGGTCGCCTTCCTCCGCCGCTTCTCGGGCCACTCGGCGGCGTTGACGAAGAACAGGTCCGGGTGGCCGTCCCCGTCGTAGTCGAGAAACGCCAGCCCCGAGCCCATCGTCTCGGGCAGGTACTTCTTCCCGAAGGCACCGCTGTTCTGCATGAAGGCGATCCCGGCGGCGCTCGTGATGTCGGTGAAGACGACCGGCGTGCGCGGCACCGGTGCGGCGGGCGGCGTCTTCACCGGGGATTCTGTCGTGTGACCGCATCCCGTCGCGAGGAGGGCCGCGCCGGTCAGGATCAGGGAGCCCGGCAGATGCGCGCGGCGGCCTCGTTCTCGGGTGACCGCGATTGCGGCGCGGGCCCTCATCCGCCGGCCGCCCGGCCGGCGCGCGGCGCCGGCGACCCGAAGCGGTTGGCGTGCTCGTGGATCGGCTGGCGCTCCAGGTTCTGCTCCGGGTTGAGGCGGCGGTACGGGCCCGTGATCGCCTGGGCCGACTCGTCCGCCTTGAAGCGGGTGTAAAGGACCTCCTCCCGCTTTTCCTCCTTCTCCCGGCCCAGCGCGCGATAGCACAGCATCAGATTGTAGTGCGCGGTCAAATCCTCCGGATCGACGCTCAGCGTGCGCTGGAACTCGGCCGCCGCCTCCAGATAGTGGCGCTGCAGGAACAGGATGCGTCCGATCTGGTCGCGCACCACGCGGTCGCGCGGATAGCGGAAGGCGGCGGCGCGCAGGTGCGCGAGCGCGTCGTCGTAGCGTCCGCGCGCCTTCAGCGACAGCGCCAGGAAGTAGTGGGCGCCGGCGAGGTCGGGGTCCAGCCGCAGGGCGCGCTGGAGGACCGGTCGCGCCGCCTCGTGGTCCCCTTCCTGCACCAGGACGCGCCCGATGTTGACGAACCCGGAGGCGTACTTCGGATCGATCGCCACCACACGGTCGAACGCCTTCTTCGCCGCCACCAGGTCCCCCTGGAGCAGCATGCCGATGCCGTAGTCGTTCCAGCGCTCGCGATCGACCGGTAGCGGCGGCGCCGGCGCCGGGCTCTTCGCGACCGGCCCCAGGAGCGGCAGGGTGACCCGGTCCTCCGCCACGACGACGACCGGCAGATCGGGGATCTCCTTGAGCGCCCCCGACACGCGCGATGTGTCGCCCGTGAACGAGACGGTTCGGTCGTCGAAATCGGCCGATACGGCGCCGGGGGCGGCGGGCTCGCTCACCCCGGCGAAGGAGAAACGCGTGTTATACCAGTGAAATTTCCTGTAGTTCATGCGCGCCGTCAAGGTGATCGGCCCCCGCGCATCCCGGGGCACCGTGACCCGGAAGCGGACCACATCGGCCGCCCCGGGCGGGATCAGGCGGGCGTACACCAGGGCCCGGCTGGCCCACGCGTTCCGCTTGTTGATCTCGTTCCCGTGGGCGTCGATCTGCAGCGAGCGGTAGCGGTGCGCCCCCGCTTCGACCGGGCCGCGGCCGCCATCCTCGATGAACCCGCTCCAGTAGATGATGCGCCCGCCCGCGTCCTCGGCCTTCAGCTCCAGCCAGACGTCGAACGCGTCCACCGTGCCTCCCGGGAAGAAGTGCCCGACGTTGCGCGTGCGCGCCACGACATCGAACCGGTACGACCTTCCGGCGCGCAGGAACGCCCCGGCGCGGTCGAGCGGGGCGATCAGCGCCGTCCGCGGCTCGGCGCGGCCGGACGCGGTCCGGGCGGGCGTCCCGCCGCCCCCGACCTCCGGGAGCTCGGGGAACAACGCCGCGGCCTGCGGCTCGGCGCTCTCGCGCTCCGTCGCGGCGCTTCCCCGCGCGGCCCCCTCCGGCGCGCTTCCCGACGAGGGGGAAGCCGCCTCGCCCGCGG
>DAISWT010000183.1:0-5993 GCA_036826235.1 Acidobacteriota bacterium
CGAGCGCCGCCCCCGCCGGAATCGTGAGGAAGAAAACCGCCATCACCCGGCCGCGCTTCCGCACCGGAAAGTGTTCCGCCAGGAAGGGGGGTGACAGGGTTCCGAAGGACGCCTCGCCGATGCCCACCAGTCCGCGCGACACCAGAAGCCAGGTGTAGGAGCGGGCCAGGGCCGACGCGGCGGTGGCCAGGCTCCAGAGCGCCGCTCCCAGCGCCAGGATGCCGCGGCGGGGGTACCGATCCCCCAGGTATCCGAAGATCGGAGCGGTCGGCAGGTAGACGAGGAAGAACAGGGTGCCGAACAGCCCGTAATCGGCGTCGGTGAGGGGAAAGTCCTTCCGCACCAGAGACTGGACCGAGGCGATGATGTAACGGTCGAGATAGTCCAGGAGGTTGAGACAGGTCAGAAGAGCGAGAACATAGCCGGCGTAGGCGCCAGTCGGCCGGCCGCTCACCGGAGCAGCGCGTCGCAGTAGGGGTACGGCACCAGCAGCTTCGGGCCCCGCGGCGTGACCACGACCTGGTCGCCCAGCTTGACCCCGTCGCGACCGCCGATCTCGCCGCAGTACAGCTCGACGACCAGGACCATGTTCTCGCGCAGGACGCAATCCTCGTTGGGCTGCGGGTCACCGGGGTAGGCGACGCTCGGGCTTTCCTCCTCCAGACCGGCGCCGTGGATCATGACCTCGTAGCGCTGGGGCATGAACCTCGCCGGCAGACGCGGGGCCCTCGCGGCGATGTCGCGGCAGGCGAGACCGGGACGCACCAGCTCGCGCGCCGCGAGCAGCCAGTCGTAGGCAGTCCGGTACGCCTCCCTCTGGGCACGGCTCGCGGGCCGGCCGCCGCAGAGGAACGTTCGCGACACGCAGAAGAAGTAGCCTTCCAGTCCGACCGTATCGGTGTCGACGTAGACCAGATCGACGTCCGCGAGCGCGCGGTCTGTTGTCTGCGCCCTCCAGGGGTTCGTGTTCGGCCCGGAGCACACGGTGCTGGTGGCGAGGTGCTCGCCCCCGCCGCGCAGCAGCGTGCCGGCGAGGACGGCCAGAAGGTCCCGCTCCCGGACGCCGGGCGCGATCGCGCCCTCGAAATCGGTGAGCATGCTCATCACGATCCCGCCGTTCAGCTGGAACAGGGCGATCTCCTCGGGGGTCTTGATCTCACGCGCCGCGCTCGTGGCCGGCGCCGAGTCGACCATCGCGATCCCCGCGCGCTCGAGCGCGAGGTACCCCGGCGTCCCCAGCCGATCGACCGCCAGCCGGCCGCCGGCGACGCCCAGCTCGCGCATCGCGGCGACGGTCTCGCGCGCGAAGATCGCGGCGTGCGCCTGCGTGTCGTCGTAGAACTCCCACGAGTGCATCGGCCGCACCTCCGCCTCGAGCCCCCGGAACAGGTGCATCGAGTTCGGATGCTCGAACAGGATCGGCCGCCCCGACGCCGGCACCAGGGCGCAGCGGACGAACGTCGTGTTGCTCCAGATCGGCATCGCCGAGGCGCCGGTCGCGTAGCGGATGTTCGGCTCGTTGAAGAGAAGACAGGCCTCGACGCCGCGCGCCTGCATCGCGTCCTGCAGCCGCGCGAGCCGCCCGGCCCGCAGCCGCGCGGGGTCGACCGGGCTCATCCCGGGATCCCCGGTCCGTCGATCATGCACCATACGTCGAGACGTTCCTGGCCCGCGGCGCCCAGGAGTCCTTCCAGCAGCGTAAACAGGCCGTTGGTGTACCCCTCGACACGCTCCCGGCCGTCCCACGACATGCTGCGCTCCAGGGCCCGGTTTTTCCCGGGACGGACCCCATCATAGTGCGGAGAGACACGCGGCGGGCAGGGGACGGATACGCTGACTAGAGCCAGCGCCGCACGGAAGCCCGGTACTCGCGGTAGGCCGCTCCGAATTTGCTCTCGAGGTAGCGCTCTTCCCGCCGGACCACACCGTAGTGCATGACCACGAGAACCGGGACCAGCGTCAGCAGGACGCAGACGCCGTTGATCAGGAAGGCCAGCCCCAGATAGATCGCCGTCACGGCGACATACAACGGGTTGCGGGTGAAGCGGAACGGGCCGGTTCGCACCAGAGCCGTGCTGGGCCGCCGTGGGTCGATATGGGTGCCGGCCGCCTTCATCGTGCGCCGCGCCCACCATCCCAGAGCCACGCCCAGGGCCAGCAGCACCCCGCCGACCCAGTGGCCGGCGAGCGGCGCGACGATGGGTCGAGGGCTCAGCCAGTGCGCCAGCCCGCCGGCGGCGAGCGCGACGAGGTAGAGCAGGGGCGGGAAGACGATCACGCCCGGCGAGTCGGCTTGCGGCGATGGGTCAGGTGAAATCGACATCACGCGTTCGTGTCAGGTTCCGGCCTGACGGTGCCGGTCGAACCAGCCGACGATGTCCAGCATCTTCGCCATCCAGTGGCTCGGGCGGCGGCTGATGCCGTGCGGCTCGCCCGGCACGCGCACCAGGACGGCCTCGACGTTGAGCAGCTTGAGCGCCTGGAAATACTGCTCGGACTCCGAGATCGGGGTCCGGTAGTCCTCCTCGCCGGTGATGATCATCGTCGGCGTCTTGACGTTCTTCACGACCGACAGGAGCGAGCGCTTTTCGTAGTGCTCGACGTTGTCCCAGGGGAATCCCGGGAACCAGTACTTCGCAACGAACGCCGAGATGTCGGACGTGAGCACGAAGCTGTACCAGTTGATCACCGGGTAGGCCGCTGCCGCCGCGCGGAAGCGAGGCGTGCGACCGATCATCCAGCAGGTGAGCACGCCCCCGCCGCTGCCGCCCGTGACGAACAGGTTCGCGGGGTCGACGTACCCCTTGGCAATCGCCGCGTCCACGCCCGAGTTCAGATCGTGGAAGTCGTCACCCGGGTAGCTGTGGTGGATCAGATTGCCGAACTCCTCGCCATAACTCGTGCTACCGCGCGGGTTGACGTAGAGGACGACGTAGTCGCGGGCCGCCCAGAGCTGCTTCATGAAGTCAAAGCGGTCGCCGTAGTTCGCGAAGGGCCCGCCGTGGATCTCGAGGATCAGGGGGTATTTCCGTTTCGGATCGAAATGAGGCGGCTTGACGATCCATCCCTGGATCTTCCTCCGGTCGAGCGACGACTCGTATCCGATCTCCTCCACCTCGCCCAGGATCTTGTGCCCCAGGAGATCCTGGTTGACCGCCGTGATGATCTTGACCGGAGACCCGTCCGCGGACCCGACACCCACGTCGCAGGGGACGCTGGGGCGGGAGTAAGTGATCGCGAAGCCCCGGCGGCCGCCGGTCGAGTAAGTTCCGTCGCCGTACGTGCCGCCGGGTCCCCCGATGTCGGAAGCCACGGTCCTCAGCCGTCCGTCCAGGGGGGTGAAGCCGAGCTTGGTATTGCCGCGCTCGTCGTAGAGGAAGAAGATGCCGCTGCCGTCCCGGGCCCAGAGCGGGTGAGCCACATCACGGTCGAGCTGCGCGGTCAGAACGCGCGAGCCGCTGCCGTCCCGGTTCATCACGTAGAGTCGGGTGACCTGATATCCCTGGTAGTGGTCATCGAATCCCTGATACGCGATCAGTTTCCCGTCCGGGGAGACGGCCGGGGAGTCGTCGGGCCCTTTGCGGTGGGTGAGCGGCCGCACCGCGCCGTTGGCCACGGAGAACTCGTAGATCTCGGTGTCGAGCGGGTCCAGCTCGTAGTCGGGCCGGCGGACCGCCGACATGATCAAGAACTTGCCGTCGGGTGTCCACACCGCCTGGCTGGAGGCGAAAGCGCTCCCCCCGTGCTGGAAGCTGCCGGACGAGATCTGGCGCGGCGTGCCGCCCTCGGACGGGATGACGAACAGGTGAGTGTACCCGGGCCTGAGGTACCCTTCGTCGTCGTAGCGGTAGACGAGCTTGTCGATGACCGTGGCCGGCTCCGCCCACTTCGCCCCCTCCGGAGGCGCCGGCAGGTCCGCGATCTTCGGTCCCTCTTCGGCGACGAATGTGGTGAACGAGATCTGCCGACCGTCGGGAGACCAGGCGGGCCCGGCGGGTGGGAACGCCAGGTTGGTCAGCCGCGCCGTCTGACCGGTGTCCAGCCAGCGGACGTAGATCTGGGGCGACCCGTCCTGGTCGGAGACGTAGACCACCCGCGTCCCGTCCGGCGACCAGCGCGGGGAGGCGTCGGCATGGTGGCCACCGGTCAGCGGCCGGGTTTCGCTGCCATCGACGCCGATGATCCAGAGATTCGAGTACCTCTGATCCGTAAACACGTCCGAAAACTCCCGGACGTAGACGATTCTCCGTCCGTCCGGCGACAGCTGCGGGTCGGTTGCCAGCTCGAGATCGAAGACATCCATCTCCGTGAGCCGGTCGCCGACGGGCGCCGGACCCGCGCGCGCCGGCGACACCGCGCCGGCCAGCACAAGCAAGATCATAATCGCGCGCTTCAGGGCGACGTTTTTCATCGGTGGGAACTATACCGCGGGGGGGCCCCGGGTAGCGACGGATCTCTTCGGCCGTCTTCAGCGGCCAGGGCGCAATGTGCGGGTCGAGCGGTCCGTTGCGCTCGAAGTCCACCGGGCTCGCGAACCCCACGCCGGAGAGTTCGCGGATTACTTCAATTTAGGGCAGTCCGCGTCTTCGCCGGAGGCCCACAGTTTCAGGGTTCTGGTGATGTCCTTGAAGCCGATCGTCGGCCGGTACAGGACGACCTCGGTCCGGGACTTCGAAACCGATGCGCGGGATTCGGACAAGAGCCCGGGGTCGGACAATCCTGAGGAGGGAACCCGGGAGTCCCGGTCTAGCGCATGGAAAGGGGACCCGCTGTCATCGGGATCGGCGAGGAGCGCGCTCCGTCCGTCGCGCGCTCAGACCCCGACTGCGCGGACCCGGTAGTCGACGTTGTGCTGGATCCAGGCCCACAGGCGCTCGTTGTCCCCCGGCGTGCCATGGGGGTCGATCTGGGTCTTCCAGCCCTTCATGATCTCGGCGTCCACGGTCCACAGACGGACGCGCTGGTGCGGCACGAGGTCGTGCCAGTTCTTGCCGACCTGGGGACTGACGTAGGCCAGCCGTACGCTCATCCGGCGGGAGAGATACTCCAGCGGCCCGAGGTCGATACGCTTGTACATGGCCGCCGAGCCGGCCTTGGCGCGCGCCACGGAGAAATCGGGTACCCCGTCCGTGACCACCGTCAGGGTGATGGGGGCGAGGACGAGATTGCGCTCCTTGACGATGCGCGCCACCTGCTGGAAGAACGGGTTGAAGTCGGTCAGCGAATCGCTTGGGGCGAACCACGACTTGAGATCGTGCTGGATCTGCTGGACGCTCTTGCCGGCGAAATCCTGGATCGGATGGAACGCCTTCGGCTCGTTGGGATTGTGACCGCCGATCGCCCCGACGAACAGCTCGCGCGGCCGGTCGAGGCCTCCGAGCTCGTTGAGATGGCCGTAGATGTAGTAGGCGAGGAAGGCCATGGCGTCGTTGTAGGAGCCCGAGCGCTGGAACGAGCCGCTGGTGTCGACACCCACGAACAGGGTGAGACGCGGCTTGCGTTCGGTGGGCTCGAGACCGCAGCCGGCGAGCAGAACAGCGAGAAGAGCTGTGCTCGCCACCAGGGGGCGGGCGCACAGGCGGGCGCCGGTCATTGGCTCTCCACCCGCTTGGGCTGCAACCGGATGGAGTTGGCCATTTCGCGGGTGTCCATGATGTCCTTCAAGCTGTGCAGCGGCAGGTTGATGACCGGCTTCGACGCCACCAGGATCATCACGAAATTCAGGGCGGCGGCGAGAACTTGCAGGAAGGGAATCGCGAGATACTCCAGGATCTCCTGGCACTTGGCGTGCAGCCAGTCGGTCTCGCGCTTGAAATCCACGATCAGCTCCCTCCAGCAGCTCACCGGCTCGGGGCCGGGCGGCTCGGCGGCCGGTCCCTCCGCCAGCGCCAGCGGCTGGCGGGAGATGAACGCCAGAAGAGGCGGCGTGCCGTACTGCCCGAACAGGAACCAGGTCATGCCGCGGATGCCGATCCATCCGAACGTCGCCACCG
>DAISWT010000184.1:0-5136 GCA_036826235.1 Acidobacteriota bacterium
CCGCATCCCCCAGGAGGATACCTGGTGGTGCAGCAGGTCGAGGTTCGTGGCGTTGTCGTCCACGATGAGCACCCGCAGCCCCTGCAGGTTCCGCCGCGGCGCCCCGGTGCGCCGGGCGCCGAGACGCTGGCGTCCGAAGCGTGCGGTGAACCAGAAGGTCGAGCCCTTGCCGGGCTCGCTGTCGAGCCCGATCGCGCCCCCCATCATCGTCGCGAGCTGCCTGGCGATGGCCAGGCCCAGGCCGGTCCCGCCGTACCTGCGCGTGGTCGAGCCGTCGGCCTGCGTGAAGGCGCTGAAGATCCGCTCCCGGGCCTCCGGGGAGACGCCGATGCCGGTGTCCGAGACCTCGAAGCGCAGGGTGGCGGTGTCCGGACCCTGCGCCTCGGAGGTCACCCGAACGACGACCTCTCCCCGCTCGGTGAACTTGACGGCGTTGCCGGCCAGGTTGATCAGGACCTGGCGCAGCCTGCCCGGGTCTCCCCGCACCTGTGTCGCGACACCGTCGTGCATGACGCATGCCAGCTCCAGCCCCTTGCCGTGGGCCCGCTCCGCCAGCAGATCGCACACATCCTCGACCGTCTGGCGCAGATCGAAATCGACCGTCTCCAGCTCCAGCTTCCCGGCCTCGATCTTGGAGAAATCCAGGATGTCGTTGATCACGCCGAGGAGCGATTCCGCCGAGGTGCGCACCGTCTCGGCGAATTTCCGCTGCTTCGCGGTCAGCTCGGTGTCCAGGATGAGGTCGGTCATGCCGATGACTCCGTTCATCGGCGTGCGGATCTCATGGCTCATGTTCGCCAGGAACTGGGACTTGGCATGGTTGGCGGTCTCGGCCTGGCTGGCCAGCTCGACCGCCCTCTTGGTCGCCGTCTCGAGCTCGTGCGTGCGCTCCTCGACCTTCCGTTCGAGCGTCGCTTGGGCGCTCTCCACCTGCTCCCGGGATTCCCGCAGCCGCCCGAGCATGGCGGAGAACGACGTCCCCAGCTCGCGCAGCTCGTCGCGCGTCTTCACCTCGATCGCATGATCCAGCCGCCCCTCGGCGACGGCCCGCGTCGCCTCCACTAGCGAGTGGATCGGGGAGGTGATCTTGCGGGTCAGGAAGATGGTCGCGGCCACGAAAACGAGAACGCAGATCGCCGCCGAGGCGGCGGCGTACCGCAGGAAGGCACGCAGCCTCTGCTGCGTGCCCTCCCGGCTCAGGCCGATCTGCACGTAGCCGATGACCTCGCCGCCCTGCCTCGCCGCGCTCTCGTCGCCGAACAGCGCCGACTCGCCCTGCTTGCGGGCGCCCACGACCGGCACGATGACATCGATGTACCGGCGCCCGTCGAGGCGGTCGGTGAAGGCTCCGAACGTCGCCCGGGTCCCCTCCACGCTCTGGGTGTGATGCACCAGGGCCGGCACCGCGCTCGCGTGGAAGGCCCTTTCGATCAGGGGCCTGTCGCGCCGGTCGGCGAAACGCGCGTAGGCCACCGAGGGATAGGCGTCCAGGCCCTCGACCACCTGCCGCAACGCGTCGCGGTTCTCGGTATAGATGGCGTACTCGCAGTTCTGCGACACCATGACCGCCACCGCGGCCCCGTCCGAGAGGAGCTGGCGGTAGCCGGCGGCGATCTGCTCGCGCACGGTGAGAGCGCCGGTCCCCAGGATCGTCGCGAGGATCGAGGCGACGATCAGCGTGTTGAACTTGGTGGCCAGCCCGATCTTCACGGTCCCGGTGGGTCTCCTCAATCGATCACCGCCTGAGCCGCCTGCAGCACGCTGTCCTGGAAGTCCAGCCTCAACAACCGAGCGGTCCGCCGGTTGACGCAGTACACGACCTTGCGCGGCGGCGCGGGCTGCAGCGACCCCGGTGCGGCCCCCTGCAGGATCTTCACGGCCATCTCGCCGAGCTGCCGGCCGATGTCGTCGTAGTCACGGTCCAGCGCGTACAGCGCCCCCGCCTTCACCCAGGTCGCCGACAGGCCGACGAACGGGATGCGATGGCGCAGGGAGAACAGCAGGCTCGGCTTGACCGTCTGCGGATTCAGCACGATCTGATCCGCCACGCCCCACAGCACGTCGGCCCGGTTGTTGAGGCTGTCCAGCGCATCGGGAAGATCTTTCGGAGACTCGACCTTGCGGGCGAACAGGTTGAGTCCCATCGCCTTGGCGGCGCGCGCGGCGGCGTCGATCCGCCCCTGGTTTTCCAGGGGATTGAACAGGACGCCGATGTTGCGCTGCCGCGGCAGCAGTCGCTGCAGCCAGCGCAGCTCCATCTCGACGGAAAACTCCAGAACCACCCCCGTCACGTTCGCCGATCGGCCCAGGTCCTCCGCCGTGAGGACCAGACCGGCCACGACCGGCACGTCCTGTGTCCCGTGCACCGCGGCCTGCGTGCCCAGCGAACCCAGAGTCAGAATCAGACCGACCCGGTCCTGCCGCGCCCGCTGCAGCGCCGGCGACGCGGCCGCGGCATCTCCGTGCAGGGGATAGAGGTCGATCTGTGTCTTCAGCCCCTGCTGCTCGAGGTGGCTCCGGAAGCCGCCCAGCGCCTCTTCGTACGGGCCTGCGTCCTGGCTGATGATCGCCGCGATGCGCAGGGTCGCACCCGCCGGGACGGCGGCCCCGGAATCCCTCGGCCTGGCGAGCAGCGCCGCCGCCGCGAGGACGATCCCGCTCGAGATCAACAAGCGCTGACGCACCCCCGAGCCACTCCTAGAACTCGTATCTCACCTGGACCCGGTAGTTGCGTCCGTCCTGGGGAATGACCTCTTGAAGGTGCTCGGCGCTGCCCGGGTCGCCGTAGCGCCTGTCGAACAGGTTGAAGATGCCCAAGGAGACCGAGGGACCCTTTTTCCAGTTCCGGGTCAGGAGGTTGAGGTTCACCACGCTGAAGCCTCCCGTCGCCTCCCCGGAAAGCGTCTCGCGTCGGCTCATGTACTGCGCCTCCGCGCTCAGAAGGAGTCTGTCGGAAAGGAGCGGCGCCGTGAGGTTCGCCTTGGCGAGGTGCCGTGGCGAGTTGGTCAGCTCCTGCCCGCTCGAGACGTCCACGCTGCGCTGCAGCGCGTAGCTGACGCGGCCTTCGAGACGCCGCGTGAAGGCCCCCTCGAGCTCGAGCTCGACACCGTTCGATTTGACCCGGTTCACGTTCTGGAACACGTCGAGCCCGTCCGCCGGATCGATCCCGATCGTGATCAGGTCGGTGATGCCGTAGTGGTACACGGAGGCGACGCTCCGCAGCCGATCGCCGAAGCCGTGCTCGAGGGCGATCTCGTAGGTGCGGATGGTCTCGGGCTGGAGGTTCGGGTTGGCCTTCTGCGAGATGCCGCCGTCATCGTAGTAGAGCTCGTACACATTGGGCGCGCGGAACGCCTGCCCAAAGAGGAATTTCAGGGTCGTCGCTTCCCGGACGGCATAGATCACACCGAGCCGCGGGTTGGTGGTGCCTCCGAAGGTGTCGTAGTTGTCGTGCCGCACCCCGACGTTGAGGATGAGATCGGGGCGCGGGCGGAACTCGTCCTGCAGATACAGGGCCCAGATCGACGATTGCCGGCTGTCGTTCAGATAAAGGTAATACGGGTTGGTGTCGTAGTATCCCTGCTCCTGCCGGGCGTTATACCGAATCTCCGTGCCGGCGATCACCTTCTGGCGCCCACGCAAGGTGGTGATCGCCTGCATCTCGCCGGTCCACCAGCGTCCATACCCATAGTCCTTCGACAGGCCGGTGGTGGTGTAGGGATAGTCGCCCTTGTACCAGTAGCCGTCGTAAGAGGCCGATCCCGCGAGACGCGACGATGGCGTCAGAGCCCGGTCGTACTTCAGATCGAGGAAGGCCCGCTCGTCGATGGTCCGGGCCCGGGAGTCGTTGAACAGCGTCCCGAACGAAGCTGTCGGGATCTGCTTGTCGCGGTTCGAATAACCGGCCTCGACGCGATAGTTCCCGAACGACACCTTGCCGAAGAGGCGCTTGAAGGTGTCGCCGTCGGCGTGTCTCGCCCACCCATTGTTGGTCGCCGGGCTGTCGAACTCGGGATAGAACAGGTTCTGCCCGCCGCTGTCGTAGTAGGCCCCGCTCAGGTAGATCTCGACGCCACTGTCGAGCCGGGACCCGTACGCCGCCCGACCCTGGCCGGTCGAGTAGCTGCCCCCCGCCGCCGTTATCTCCTTGCCATTCAGATCCCCGCCTGACTTGGTGATGACGTTGATCACGGCGAAGAAGGCGTCGGTGCCGTACAGGGAGGAGCTCGGTCCGCGGATGACCTCCACGCGGTCGATGGCCTCCACATCGACGAGCTCCTCGGTGCCGACCGAGGCCTGGTCGTAGACGTTATCGTTCACCCGGTGCCCGTCGAGCAGGAGCAGGATGCGCGTGTCGTAGTCCCCCGGCCGATCGAAGCCACGCGCCCCGATGTAGGAGTAGTTCCGGTCGTACGTGGTGAAGAGGCCCCGGACGCTCCGGAGGATCTCCGACAGGGTACGGTAGCCGTATCTCTGGATCTCGTCCGCGGTGATGATGCTGATTGAGGCGGGGGCCTCGCTCGGCTTCTGCTCGTATTTGGACGCCCCGAAGACCGACGGCAGCTCCTGGAAGAGGATCATCTCCTCGCCCGCGACCGCCGGGCTGCTCGCCGCCGTGGGTTGGGATGCCCCCCGCGCGACCGGCGCACGGCACAGCACGACCAGCGCCGACGCAACGACAATTTTGTAACGACCCATCCCGTGCCCTCCCTGGAGCGCTGCGGCCGGTGGGCGCACGCACACTCCCCCCCAACGGCTGAAACCTAGGTCCCGGCAGGAGTTGGATCAAGCCGATTTGCGCGCGGCGGGGTGGCGGGGACGCCTCTGCGAGGCGCGGGTCGCTCTGCGGCAGGGGTCTTCTACGCGGGCTCCGCGAGCATCTTCAACAGGGCCTCGGCGTACTCCTCCATCTTCGCGGGCCCGACCCCCCGCACTACCCGGAGAGCGCCCCGGTTGCGCGGCCGTGCGACCGCCAGCGCCTCGAGCGTCGAGTCGTGAAAGATGACGTAGGCGGGGACGCCCCGGCGCTTCGCCTCCGCGGCGCGCCAGGCCTTCAGGCGACCGAGAAGCTGGACGTCGGGCGCCCGGTCCGCCGGCCCGCCATTCTCCACTACCGGTCCGCGCCCCGCATACGCC
>DAISWT010000184.1:5406-5978 GCA_036826235.1 Acidobacteriota bacterium
GCCGGCTACGGCTGCCGGTGAGCACCTGGGCGATCCGCTCCACGCCGAACCGGGCCGGCAGGCGGGCCACGACCGACAGCGCGATGCGCACGCGCTCGAACTCCCGGTCGTCGAGCGGACGCCCCTCGGAGCGCCGCCATCCGAGGCAGACATCGCAGGTGCCGCAGCGAAGAAACGCCCCCCGACGCCCCGCGCCCGCGAAGTAGTCGTAGATGAAGCGCGTCCGGCACCCGCGCCCGAAGGCGTACCGGATCATGACGTCCAGACGGGCCCGGTCGCGCCGCCCCTTCCGGGCCTGGGCCTCGAAGTCGATGGGAGGCTCGCCCCGGCCGGGAGCGATGCCGCGACTCTCCGCCGCCCGGCGCAGCAGACGCGCCGCGGTGGCCGAGGCCAGGCCGCCGGCGCCGCCACCCGCGGCTCCCGAATCGATCGCCCCGGCCTCCGTCCCTGCGCCCAGGAGCGCCCAGACCTGGCGGAACAACTCGGGAGAGGGGTTCGACCCTTCCAGGAAGAATTCCTGCGTCCGCACATCGGCAGGCCCGAACAGCAGCACCCCGCGCGCGGGCAGGCCG
>DAISWT010000185.1:0-5975 GCA_036826235.1 Acidobacteriota bacterium
CCTCTGAAAGATCAGGTCGGCGAGCGCCCTGGCGGAGAGGGTGTGGTTGTCCGCGATGACTCCCTGCAGGCGGTGCACCCCGAAATCCTCGCCGCTCGGGTTGGTCGCCTCGGTGATGCCGTCGGTGTAGAAGACGATGACGTCCGAGGGGCGCACGCGGACGTAGCCGCGCTCGTAACGGGCGTCGGGGTCCGGGCCCAGAACCAGGCCGCCCTGGTCGAGCTCCTGGAACCTGCCTTCCTGGTAGAGCAGGGTCGGCGGATGGCCGCAGTTGCAGTAGATGAAGTTGCCGTTCTTCTCGATCTCGCCGTAGAACAGCGACACGAAGCGCGTGACCAGGGTCGAGCGGTTGATCACCTTGTTCAGCCTCTCGATGGTGCTGACGATCTTCAAGTGCTCCGTGATCCCCATGCGCAGCCCGGTGATCACGTCGCGCGCCTGCAGGGCGGCGGGCAGCCCGTGCCCCGAGGAGTCGGCCAGGGCGATCCCGAGGATGCGATCCGACACGTGGATGAAGTCGTACAGGTCGCCGCCGACGGTCTCGGCGGGCACCGTCCGGCCGTGGATGTCGTAATTCAGGAACGCGGGCGAGGACTTGGGAAGGAGGGAATGCTGGATGCGCCGCGCCTCCTCCAGAATGTTGTAGAGACGCTGCTGACGGATCTTCTGGCCGATGATGTGCTGGACGGCGGAGAGCAGGTACAGGGTCTTCTCCCGATCGACCTCCCCCTCGATGCTGAACGACAGGATGTACCTCGACTCCGGCCCGATGGTCATCGCGGCGAACACCGACACGCCCAGGGCGTCCTCGATGGTGTGGTCGAAGCCGGGGTCGCTCTCCTTCATGATGATGATGCCGCGCTCCAGGAGCTGCTGCACCGCGGCGTAGGTGATCGGCACGGCGTAGCCCAGCTTGTCCGGGGGGTTGTCGCCGAGCCACCGGCGCAGGACATAGTGCTCGTCCTCCACCCTCTCGTACAGCCGGCCGGCGACGAAGCCGAGCTCCTGCCGGAAGTCCTTCAGGAGAATGCGGAGCATGGCATCGAGCGACGCCGTCAGGTCGGCGGCGTCCTCGGCGGCGCTCAGCGCCGCATCGAGCTTGCGCCACAGCGAGCGGTAGACGGAGGAGCGCTCGGCGGCGGCGGGACGGTCGGAACGCGCCTCCGTGGTGGTTTCCGGCGTGATCGTCTCCATGATCGCTTCGATCGTATCACAGCGCCCCGCCAAGCCGGGCGAGCCCGCTCCTGGCGGCGGTGTCGCCCGGGTCGGAGGCGACGGCGCGCCGGAAATGCTCGCGCGCCACGTCCGCGTCGCCGTGGCCGGCGTAGATCTCTCCAAGACGTGTGTGGGCGCGCGCGTAGCTGGGATTGATGCGCACCGCCTGCTCGAACGCCTGGATCGCCTCGTCGAGGCGATCGAGGTTCTTCAGGTCGACGCCGAGAAGGTAATACGCCTCCTCGCCGTCCGTTCTGAGGCCGCGGAGGTAGACCGCCACCGCCTCTTCATAGCGCTTCTCCCGGTGCAGGATGATCCCTTGCGCCTTGTACGCCCGCCACAGGCTGCGGTTCGCCTCCTCGGCCCGCTGGTAGGAGGCGAGCGCCTCGTCCGCGTGCCCGAGCTTGTCGAGGCAGTTGCCGCGGTTGATCCAGGCGTAGGCGTTGCCGGGCCACTGCGCCAGCGAGCGATCGAAGGAGGCGATCGCATCCTGGTTGCGGTCCTGATCCATCAGCAGGTTGCCGATGTTGTAGTGGACGTTCGCCTCCGCCGAGACGTTCCGGGTGCCGAGAGGGAAGAACGACACGAGCGCGATGCCGAGCGCCAGCGCCAGCGAGCGCGCCTCGGCGGGGCGGATGGAGCCGTCCCGGCGCGCGGCGAGCCAGACCCGATCGGCGAACGAGGCCCCGTAGATCAGGAGCGCGGGGACGAGCGGCAGCCGGTAGCGCGACGAGACGTAAAAAATGAGCGGGATGGCGACGGCGCAGGCGGTGTATAGAAAGAGAGCCGTGGCAGGCGCCCGCGGCCGCCCCGCGCCGACCATTCCGGCGAGGCCCGCGCCGACGATCGCGGCGAAGGGCAGGAGAAGAAGACGAAGCCACGGGACCTGGTCGCGCTCCAGATACACGCTGTATTCCGTCGAGGCCTCATAGTCGCCGAGGAGCGCCCCGAGCTTGCGCGCCTCGAGGGCCACCCAGGCGCCCGGGGAGGACGCGATGAAGGCGAGCCCCTTCCTGAAGAAGTGCGCGCTGATCTCCGATCGCTTCATGATCCGTCCGGTCTCCCGCTCGGCGATCGACTCCTCCTCGAGCGCCTGGCTCTCCGGCGAGCCCGTGAAGCCGGGCGCCACGTTGTACATCCCGGCCGCGTTCGGATTGTTCCCCTGGTAGAAGGTGATCCCGCCCTGCCCCGACAGCGGCAGGAAATCCCCCGCGACGTACAGGTTGTGCGCCGCCACCGGCGCCATGCCCAGGACCGTCCCGGCGAGCAGCGCCGCCGCGGCGTGCGCCCGCCGGATCGCCAGGTAGCCGGCGTACAGCGGCGCCAGCAGCACCGTGCCCGGCAGGCACATGGTGGCGACGCCGATCGACAGGCCCGCCGCGAGCCAGCACCCGAGCGCGCCGCGCCGCCCGGTCGCCGCGGCCCTCTCCGCGCCGACGAGAAGCGCCAGGACGGCGAGGTTGAGCGTCAGCCCGAGCGCCGCGCCGAGCACCTTCAGCTCGAAGAATGCGAACGGGGCGTACAGCGCGGCGGCGCCGGCGGCGATCAGCCCGGTGCGGGCGTTGAACACGGCGGTGCCGATCCGGTGAATCAGCACCAGGTTCAGGAGCCCGAGCCCGGCCTGCAGCAGATAGACGATGGCCAGCGTATGGCCGAACGTCCTGAAGACCAGCGCCAGGAGGTAAGGGTAGAGGGGTGGGAAGTAGAACTCCTTTCGCCCGATCCAGTCACCGGCGACGATCGACCGCGCCCAGGAGTCATAGACGGAGGAATCGAGGATCAGGCCGTCGAAGAAGATGCTGTTCCTGGCGTACAGGTAGAAGTAGACCGCCCGGAAAGCGGCCGCCGCCAGCAGGACAAGCGCCAGCGACACGGGGATCGCCCACAGGGGGGGCAGGGGCTGGACGGTGACGGTCGGCCGAGCCGGCGCGAGCCGCTCCCGTCGATCCGCGGGCGATTTTGCCAAGACATCTCCAGGATCACCTTGCCTTCCCCGGCCGGGCGATTTATTGTCTCGACGTGGCCGGGCCCATGGACGACAGGCGATCCCGATGAGAATACCGCAGAAACCGCCGCGCATCGCGGCGGCTCTCGCCGTCCTGCTTGCGGCGCTTTCGCCGACGCCCGTGGCCCGGGGCGCCCCCGCGCCGCCGGCCGCGCCCCCGGGAGCGATCACCGCCCTCACCGTGCCGGTCAGCGGCATGACCTGCGTCCTGTGCACCCGCGGCGTGGAGGAGTCGATCAAGCGGATCGACGGGGTGTTCGATGTGTCGGCGGAGCTCGCGAGCGGCCTGGTCCGCGTGCAGGCGGCGGAAGGGAAGTCGCTCAACATCCGCGACGTGAAGGACCGCGTCCAGGCCGCCGGCTTCAAGGTGGGAGGCGAGTGCGAGGTCGAGGCGCTCGGCCACTTCAGCATCGGGCAGGACGGCAGGATCACCTTCCGCGTCCCGGGGACCGCCTATGCGTACCAGGTGCTGGAGGACGGCGAGCTGCGCCGGCTCTTCAAGAGCCACGCCGGACTCAAGGGGGATTATCTCCTCGTGTTCCGCCTGCACGAGCACCCGCGCTGGAAGCCGCCCGCCATCGCGATTGTGCGCGCCGAGTACCGCGGCCAGACGTTGCAGGCCCCGCTCCGATGAGAGGCGGCGGGTCCCGCGTTGTGGTCCTGGCGATCTGCGGCATCGTGCTCCTGTCGGGCGGGGTGTCGTGCGCCGGGGGAGACGCCGCCCGGGAGAGCTCCAAGGCTTCGGAGGCGCCCGCCCCGGCCCCGGCCGCGGTCAGCGCCGCAGTCGCGCGGGACGATCCGTACGCCGGCCTTGTCCTGCAGGACACTCAGGGGCGCTCGATCCCGCTCGGCGAGTACAGGGGGAAGGTGCGGCTGTTCGACCTCTGGGCCTCATGGTGCGGGCCATGCCGGATGGGGATCCCGCACCTGA
The DNA here is from genome assembly GCA_036826235.1 of Acidobacteriota bacterium. Taxonomy (GTDB): domain Bacteria; phylum Acidobacteriota; class Polarisedimenticolia; order Gp22-AA2; family Gp22-AA2; genus Gp22-AA3. The sequence goes on from DAISWT010000185.1 coordinate 4,152, forward strand.
ACCGGCTGTACGACAGCTACCGGGACCGCGGGCTCGTGGTCATCGGGGTGTCGGTCGACGCGCGGCCCGAGGATGTGGTGGAGTTCACGCGCGCCATCCCGATCCGCTACCCTTCCGGGATGATGAACCCCCAGATCGAGGCGCTTCTCGGCTCCCCGGAGGCCGTGCCGACGACCCTCCTGGTCGATCGCACGGGACGCATGCGCCGGCGGTTCCTCGGCTACGTCGACCCCGCGATCATCGAGCGGGAGGTCCTGAAGTTCCTCGACACCTCCGCTCCGTAGGGACAGCCGCTCCGGCCGGCTCCACGACCTTCCGGTGCGCGTGTGCCCGTCCCGGCGTCAGGAATGGCCGCGCAGGAAGCGGCGGACTTCGGCGATGTAGCGCGCCGCGAAATAGAGAAACGAGGCCAGCGGCAGAGCCAGGGCGGCGATGACGCTCGCGAAGCCGCGCACGGGACGGGCGGCGTGCAGCTCGATGATGACCACGAACAGGGCGATGATCCCCGTGCTGATCAGGACGAAATGGATCAGGAACAGCCCGCCCGCGAGCAGGGCGTACGCCGGCCCATGCCGGTCGAGAGGCAGGACACCGGTGGCATCGGGGCCGAGGAGGTACAGCCCCCAGATGGCGAGGAAGATCCAGCTCAGGTGGAAGCAGGCACGGGCGATGCCCGGGTACCGCGCGGACATGGAGCGCCCTATCTGCCACAGGCCCCCGGCAATGTCAATGGCGGCGGTGGCGGGGGCCGCGTGCGCCGGGTGTAGTATCATGCGCCATCACGAGCACCACCGCCCCGGGAGCACCGTCTGATGGATCCTCGTCGTGTCCGGCTGGGGGACGTGATCGATGACTACTGTCCCCGCTGCCGCCTGATCATGAACCATGGCGTCGTCGGCATGATCGGCGACGAGGTGAAGAAAGTCCGCTGCAATACCTGTCTGTCCGAGCACCAGTTCCGTCACGGGCAGCTGCCTGCCAGCCGAAAAAGGGCCGGCAACAAGCTGTTCGAGGAAGTCCTGAAGGGAATACCCGGGTCCACCGAGCCCGCTGCTCCGCCGAAGCCGGAGCCCCCGCCGCAATCGGCTCATCGCAGGCTCTACACGATCCACCGCGCCATCGGCGGCAAGGCGTCAGGCAAGGGCCCGAAGAAGACCTGATGGATCTCAGTCCGGGCCCCGCCGACAGCGACGAGATCATCCAGCGATACGGGCGCCGCCTGTTCGTCCTCGCCTATCACCTCACCGGGGACGGCGCCGAGGCCGATGAGCTCACAATCGACGTGCTGATGCGCGCCGTGCTGGCGCCCGATCTGCCCGCCTCCGAGCGCGAGGCCGGCGTGTTCCTCAGCCGTCTCCTGATCGCGATGTGGAAGGATCGTCTCCAGAGCGGGGACAAGGGCGGGGGGCCCCGCGCGGTGGCGCCGGGGTCGCGGGGACACGAGGCGCTCTGGCGGGCGCTGTCGCGGCTCGATCCCGTGTCGCGCGCCGTGCTGGTGCTGCGGCTCGCCGAGGGGCTGGAATACGAGACCATCGGCAAGGTGCTCGACATGGCTCCCGACATCGTGTACGCCCGGCTTCTGCAGGCGCGGGGCGGTCTGCGGGATGCGGACCGGCTGGTGAACCCGGCGGTGTTCGAGACCATGAACCTGTACCTCGACGCCCGCCTGCCGGCGGTCCAGCGCGGCGAGTTCGAGCGCCGCATCCAGGCGGACTCGTCGCTGCGCGAGCAGGTGGAGTTCCATCGCGGGCTGACCCTCGAGCTGCATGAGGAGACGCCGCCTCTGCCGCGTGATTTCGTGCCGCGGGTGCACGGGCGCATCGA
>DAISWT010000186.1:0-2044 GCA_036826235.1 Acidobacteriota bacterium
TGCCCGCCGGCCGGGCCCGCTTCGAGGTCGCCCGCGCCCTGATGACCGCCAAAGAACAGAAGTAACGCCCGTTCATCGTGGCGCCGTGCAGAGCGCCGCGCCGGGCCTACGGACAGTCCCCGGCCGAGGGGGTCTCCGGGTTGCCGCGCGAGCTGAGGCCGTAGTCGCTCGCTCCGTGGTTGCGCACCAGGATGAAGTGCGCGCGGGTCAATGGATCCAGGCCGCTCGCGAGAGTGATTCTGTCGGCGGCCAGGATGTCCGCCCGGCAGAAGACCCGGCTCAAATCGACACCGCTCGGCTTCTCGGACAGCTCGCCCAGCTCGCCCTCGATCACGTCGTAAGGAACAGGCGGGGTGCAGAGAGTGCATGTCGGGCAGACCCCGTGAGAGACCTCGATGTGCGGATCGGCGCCCGCCGTGATGGTCACGCAGACCTGCACCGGCTGGAGGGAGTCGAGGGCGTTCAGGTTGTCTCCGGAGAGAAGCCCGAGGTCGGCCGGAGAGAATCTCTGGCAGGGCGAAAAGCCCGGGCAGCCGTCGAAGCCCGGGCGCTTGAAGATCGCTCCGGGATCGAGGGCCGTCCCGGGTGAGACGGTGAAGTCGACGTTTCCCGTGGCGGCGTCCAGGCTGAAATCCTCGAGATTGTCGCCCGGGCCCAGTCCGAGAGCGCCGTGCGCGATGAACACGGACGGCCCGGCGTCCGCGCCGCAGGCCGCGGTCGTCGGCGCGGCGCAGACCAGGATATCGGCGGGGGACGCACTGATGGTGGCCAGCGTCGGCGACCCCGGGGCCAGGGAGAAATAGATCGGCAGGTCCCGCACGCCGTCCTGGTTGGGGTCGACGATGCGCGGCGAACCCTCGAGGGCGTCGAGATTGTCACCCAGCGAATGATCGGGGGAGGTCTCGAGCAACTGCAGCGTCGGGGCGTTCGAGCCGTTGCCATCCCAGACCTGGCGATTGGCCGGTACGAGCGGCGGCGAGGGCGCGGCCGGCTCGAACTTCTCGAACACGTCGGAGGCCGCCTCGGGGCCGCCGGGGTGGCTCGACTCCGCGAACACGTCCGTGCCGGGGGCGCCGGTCGCGGCGCGGTCCACCGAGAACTCGAGGGCATAGCTTCGACCGGAGACGAAGACCGGCTCCAGGCCGAAGGAGAGCCCGTCGATGTCGTCTGCGGCCACGAGTCCCAGGGACTCGGCCCGGAAGACGATGGTCGGCGAGCCGGTGGGATTCTTCGGGTCCTGGGTGATGAGATCGGCTGCAGAAGCCGGCCGGCTCGGCCCCTTCGCTCTCATGATCTGCAGCGAGCGCGAGGACGGGTCGAGGGAGTACGTCTTGCCGGGAGAGGTGTCGTCGAAAATGTACGGCGGCGGCCCGCCGGGCTGGTCCAGCGCGTCGGCGTTGTCCGCCGACGCCATGCCGGCGGACGCAAAACCGAGGCCGCCGAGAAGGCAGGGCGTCAGGCCGCAGATGGGACCGGAAGCGCGGATGAAGTCCCCGGGGCTGCATCCCGACGGACAGATCGCCCTGTTGGCGAGAGAAGGAGAGCCAGGGGCGAGCGACAGCAGGAAGTCGCCGGTGATCACATTGAACGAGAGGCCGTCGATGTCGTCGGCAGGATCGAGGCGCAAAGAAGCGGCGGTGAAGTAGACCGACAGCGAATCGTTTCCCGGATCATAGACCAGAACGTCGGCGGGACCGGCGCCGCCGGGCAGCCTCGGGTTGAGGCCCGCCAGCGTCGGCGAGCCGGGAGCGAGGGAGACATAGACCCGCCAGGCCGGTCTGCCGGCGAGAAGCGGCGGCACGAGATCATCGAAGGCATCGACGTTGTCCTGCACGCCGGGTCCGCCGGCCGGGCACTCGCTCAGGCCGAGGGGAGGCGCCGATCCCGGAAGGCCGTCGCCATCGAACAGCAGCGACGCGCTGCCCAATCCATTGGTGCGGAAGATGTCGGCCGAGGCCTCCGGCGGACAGGGGACGCCGGGCGCGCAGGTGCCGGCCTCGGAGCAGACCGCGTTTCCTCCGAGGACTGCACCGGTCGCGAAGTA
>DAISWT010000186.1:2144-5971 GCA_036826235.1 Acidobacteriota bacterium
CCCGGATCTGCCGCCGACTTCGGCGGCGCCTCCGACCCGGGGATGTCGTAGAGGTGGAGCTGCTTGCCCTGCAGGTGGATGTCGAACCAGTTGATGATGTGCTGCAGGCGCTCAACCCGGTGCCAGGGAGCGCCCGAGCGCGACAGCTCGTGCGACTCGCCGGGGAAGCGGACCATGACGACGGGGCGCCGCAGGTACTTCAGAGCACGGAACATCTCTTCGCCGCCGGTGGCCGGAGGCGTGCGGTAGTCGGCCTCCCCTTCGATGAGCATGAGCGGCGTCTTGATGTCCTTGACGTAGCTGAGCGGCGAGCGCGCGCGGTAATCGTCGGCCTGCTCCCAGGGCGCGCCCTTGAACCAGGTCGGCTGGAACAGCGTGAAGTCGGCGGCGTACCACCAGGCGGACCAGTCGGAGATGGAGCGCTGCGAGACGGCCGCGGCGAACCGGTTGCTGTGTCCGATCAGCCAGGAGGTCAGAATGCCTCCGCCGCTTCCGCCGGTGACGCCGAGCCTGTGCTCATCGACGTAACCGCGCCGGATGAGATCATCCACGCCCGCGAGCAGGTCCTTCGCGTCATCCCCCGGATAGCGATACTGGATGATGTTGCCGAACTCCTGCCCGTAGGTCGTGCTGCCCCGGGGGTTGGGATACAGGACGACGTAGCCCCGGGCGGCCATCGTCTGGAACTCGTGGAAGAAGTTGTAGCCGTAGGCGGCGTGCGGCCCGCCATGAATGTCGAGGATCAGAGGATATTTTTTGCGGGGATCGAAGTCCGGCGGCTTCTGCACCCAGGCCTCGATCTTCCGGCCGTCGAAGCTGGTATACCTGATTTCCTCCGGCTCGCCGAGATCGAGCCCGGAGAAGAGCTCGTGGTTGACGTCGGTCAGCCGGGCCAGCTTGCCGTCGCCACCGACGAGATAGAGATCGCCGATGCTGGTCGGCGTGGAGACCAGGACCACGATGCGCGAGCCGTCGGGTGTGGCGGTCCATGCCGACACCTCCTGGTTGCCGGCGGTGACCGGCTGCGCGCGCCCGGTCTTGACGTCGAAGCGCCGCAGGTTGGCTGTGCCCTGATCGGAGACGGCGGCGATCACCGAGTGGCCGTCCGCCGTCCAGAAGGGGGTCGACTCGGCGCCGCCGCGCGGGGCGTGCTGGTCGCCGATGATGCCGGAGCCGACGTCCCGATCGAGGTCGGGCGCCACCGCCCGAGGCCGGGCGCCGGGCGCCGCGTCGGAGACGAATAGCTGTGGCTGATCGTACGAGCGGGGCGGGCGGGTCACGGCCCCGACGAAGGCGACCTGCCCTCCGCCCGGCCTGAAGCGGAACGAGCCGATGACGCCCTCCATCGACAGCACGCGCGCGACCTCACCGCCCGCGGCGGGCAAGGCGTAGAGCTCCGAGGTGGGCAGCTGGTAGTAGGGCTCGAGACTGCGATCGGCGGTGAAGCCGATCTGCTTTCCGTCAGGGAACCATGCCGGCGGCCCTTCGTCGTAGGGGCCGGAAGTGAGGCGTTTCGGCGACGACTTCTCGCCGTCGGCGGCCGGGAGCGCGACCGTCCAGATGTGCGAGTGGTGCCTGGGGTCGGCGTATCCCTCGTTGTCCTCGCGGTACGTGGCCAGGGTGACGATCCGCACGTCGCTGTCGCGCTCGGCATCGTCCGGTGCGCCGTCCTTCTTCTTCGCGGCGCGGGAGATGTCCTCGTCGGTAGTCGTGCTGAGGAAGGCGACGCTCCTGCCGTCCGGGGACCAGGCGGGCGCTCCGGCGCCCTTGGGCAGCGAGGTGAGGGGCCACGCTTCACCACCGGCGACCGGCAGGACGTAAAGCTGCGGAGGCTCCGGCTGGCCGTCCTTGTCGTTCGAGCGCGTGAACACGAGCCTGCCGCCGTCGGGCGACCAGCGCGGGCTGCCGTCCCGCGGCCCGCTGGTCCAGCGCAGCGGTGAGCCGCCGCGCGTCGATACCATCCAGATCTCCGTCTCGTACCCATCCTTCTTGTCGTTGACCCGGGCGCGCACGAACGCCACGCGCGAGCCATCGGGCGAGATCTGCGGATCGGCGATCCAGACGAAGCGGAACAGATCCTGCTCCGTGATCGGCCGATTCCCGGCGGCCAGCGGGCCCGGCGCAGGCGCGAGCAGCGCCAGGCAGGGCAGGACGAGAAAGACCGTGGGAAGTCGGCGCATCCGTTCCTCCATGGACCTTTACGGCGTCACTCCGCCGGCGATGAACCAGAGGCCCAGGCCGGCCAGCAGGGTGGCGAGGGCCCGGCGCACCCAGAACCCGGTCCGGGCGCCGGCGCGCCGCAGGCCGAGGCCTCCGAACATCACGATGGCGCTGTCTCCGAGCGCCGCGCCGGTCAGCAGGCCGAGGGCCGCGAGCAGCGCGCCCGTGGCGCGGCCGTGCTGTGCCGCGGAGGAGAACAGCGAGGTGGCGACGGTGCCGAGGAACAACCAGGCGCCCGGGTTCAGCAGGACCGCCAGCGCCCCGCGAATCGCCGGCGGAGACGAACGCTTGATCGTGGATGCCTCTTCGATCGCTCCCTGAAACCGGAAGCCGTCCACGGCCAGCCACAGCAGAAACGCTCCACCCGCCCCTTTCAGAATCCGCAGCATCAGACCGCCCGGTGGTGTCACCGAGAGACCCAAGGCGGTGCCGGCGAGAAGCAGCCCGAAGATCAGGATCGCCCCCGCCATCGCCCGGAAGCCCCGGAAGACCCCGCCGCGGTGCGCCTCCGCCAGAAGCACAGCCTGCACCGGTCCCGGGGCGCTCGCGAGAGCGACGCCGATGCCGAGGCCCGTCAAGACCGGCGAAACGCCTTCAACCGTCACGGCTTGAGCACACCTCGGCATCGAGTCTCGTGGGTGGTTTCGACCACGCGGCATTGTAGCAAATGTGCGACGGGCCCCATGGACGCTTGGTGTGCGGCATTCGTTTCTGCTAGGCTTGGCAAAAAATGACCATTCGGAGCCTCTTTCTCCGCGCCGCGACCGCCGGGTCGCTGGCGCTCGTCTGCCTGCTGACCACCATCGCGACCGTCGTGGCCCACGAGCCGATCGAGGCGCAGATCGTCGATCTGTCCCGGCGGATCGAGGCGCATCCGGCCGACGCGGCGCTCTACCTTCGCCGCGGGGAGCTGTATCGCCTGTTGCGCCGGGGGGCGTCGGCCAGGGCCGACTACGAGCGGGCCAGGCGGCTCGATGCCGGGCTCGCGGTCGTCGATCTCTGTCTCGGAAAGCTGCAGCTCGATGTGGGGAGACCGGCCGGGGCGGTCGCGTCCCTCGATACTTATTTGAAGCGAAGGCCCGGCGATCCCGAGGGCCTCGCCGCGCGCGGGCGGGCGCTGGCGCTCCTGGGCCGATATCTCGAGGCCGCCCGGGATTTCACCGGCGCGATCGCCGGGTCACGTCCACCGCGTCCGCCGTCTCCGGATCTCTATCTCGAGAGGGCCCGGGCACTCGAGTCGGCGGGCGACGCGCGCCTCGTGGAGGCGCTCCGCGGCCTCGAGGACGGCTTGGCGCTCCTGGGCCGTCCCGTGGCGCTCGAGCTCGCGGCCGCGGACATCGAACGACGACTGGGACGGCCGGGGGCGGCCGACGAGCGCGTGGGGAGAATCACCCGCCCGGTGCCGATTCATCCGAGCCCAACCATCCTTCCCGGTTCGGAGTTCTCGCGCGCCACCCGCGACTCGGGCGCTGCGGTCGATTCCGCTGGGGGCCCTGTCGGCGCGGACGGCGCGGAGGCGCAATCCCTGCTGTCCCTGAGGCGGGGCCCCTACCTGCAGCGGGGCACCTCCGACGGGATCGTGGTGCGCTGGCGGACGGACCGCGAAG